>NZ_CAHJWH010000001.1 GCF_903642205.1 Caulobacter sp. S45
GCCGGAGCTCCGCGGCCAGCAGCGGTGCGGCGCCGCCCGTGGCGACCGCGGCGACGATAGCGCCCCGGTCCACGATGGCCGGGGTGTTGAAGTCGCAGAGCTCGGGCCGGTCCACCACGTTGACCAGGGCGCCGGCTGCGCGCGCCGCCGCCGCCGCCTGAACGGCCTCGTTGCCCGGAACGGCGATGAAGGCCAGGCGAGCGTCGGCATAGGCCTGCGGCAGGGCCGCTTCAGACCGGGCGATGCACCGCAGGGTGGCGGGAGAGCCTTCGAACAGGCGCGCCTTGGCGTCCGCGGGCTCACCTTCCCCGGCTACGGCGATGGTCAGGCCGGCCAGCGGAAAGGCGGCGGGGAAGACCTCCACCTCAGCCGGTCCCGATCGCATGCAAGGCTTCACGGGTGTCCACGTCGAACAGCACCCCGCGGTCCTGCACAGCCAGGCGGACGAAGCGTTCTCCCTGCGACTCCATAAGAGCGCGGGCGCCGCGGTCGCCCGTCAGCCGCATGGCCGCCGGGAACAGCTCGACGCCGAGCAGGGCGGGATGACCGGGCTCGTCCTCCAGCACAGGGGCGACAGCGACGACGCCCGGGTCGAGGGCGTGCGCCAGCCGCTGAGCGAGCCCCGAGGGAATGTTTGGCATGTCGCCAAGGAAGATGAACGCGCCCCGGCTGTGGGGCGACACGACGGCCAGGCCTGCCCGCAGCGAAGCCGACAGCCCGTCACTCCAGCCCGGAGCGCGCATCGTCCGGAGGCGCGCTCCCTGGCCGCGAGCTCGCGAAAATGCTTCCGCAGCCGGCGCGACCTTGGGATCGGAACCGGTGACCACGATGATCTCGTCAACGGGAGCGGCGAAGGCCGCGCGCAACGCCCCGTCCAGCAGCACGCCGCCCCGAAAGGGCGTAGTGAGCTTGGCGCCCCCGAACCGCCGTCCGGCGCCGCCGGCGAGGACAAGCGCGCTGAAACCGGTCGGCTCAGGGACGTTAAGGCGATCCACGCGTTTGACCGGCATACACGGATGTCCATCTATGGGGTCCGGGCCGGCGGACGCATGACACCTTACGACATCCTCGATCAGCCCATAAGCGGCCTGCGCTTCGGCGAGGGCCTGCCCGCGCCTGCGCCGCTGCTGGACGGCCACCGCCGCCGCATCGACTATGTGCGCGTCTCGGTGACCGACCGCTGCGACCTGCGCTGCACCTACTGCATGCCCGAGCGGATGCAGTTCCTGCCCCGGGCCGAGGTGCTGAGCCTGGAGGAGCTGGACCGGCTCTGCACCCTGCTGGTTGCGATGGGCATGACCAAGCTGCGCCTGACCGGGGGCGAGCCGCTGGTGCGCAGGGGGTTCATCAGCCTGGTGGACAGCCTCTCGCGGCACCTTCGCAGCGGCGCCCTGCACGAGCTGACCCTGACCACGAACGGCACGCGCCTGGCCGAGGTGGCGGACGACCTCGCCCGCTGCGGCGTAGGGCGGGTCAACGTCTCGCTCGACACCCTCGACCCCGCCACCTACCGCCGCCTGACCCGCGGCGGCGATCTCGCCAGGGTCATGGCCGGTCTGGACGCCGCCCAGGCAGCAGGCCTGAAGGTGAAGATCAACGCCGTGGCGCTGAAGGCCGACAACCTGGCCGACATCCCCGCCATGGTCGCCTGGGCTCATGGGCGAGGCCTGGAGCTGACCTTGATCGAGACCATGCCGCTCGGAGCCATGGAAGAAGATCGCACTGACCAGTACGTGCCCCTCGGCCAAGTTCGCGACACCCTCGCCGCCATCTGGACCCTTACCCCCGACGCCCACGTCACCGGCGGCCCGGCCCGCTATGTCCGGGTGGCGGAGACGGGCGGCCGGGTGGGCTTCATCACCCCGCTCAGCCACAGCTTCTGTGACACCTGCAACCGGGTCCGCGTGACCTGCACGGGCACGCTGCACACCTGCCTCGGCCAGGACGACGCCACCGACCTGCGCGGCCTGCTGCGCGCCTATCCGAACGACGACGCCCCAGCGCGTGAAGCGGTGCTGGGCGCCCTGGCCACCAAGCCCAAGAGCCACGACTTCGTCATCGCCCGGGGCTCGGCGCCGGCGGTGGCGCGGCACATGTCCACCACGGGCGGCTGAGCATGGCCCGGGTGCTGCTGTTCGGGGCGCTGGCCGATGTCGCGGGGTGGCGTGAGCGCGAGGTGGAGGCGACAGCGATCTCCAGCCTTCGCGCCCGCCTGGCCGCCGACGACGCGACTCTAGGCCAGGCGCTGCAGCGCCCCGGCGTGCAGGTGGCGCTCGACAAGGCGCTGACACGCGGCGACGCCCCGCTCGGCCCCACGACCGAAGTGGCCTTCCTGCCTCCGATGAGCGGCGGCTGATGAGCGTCCATCTTGAGACCGCACCGTTGCGCCCCGGCGAGATGCTGGACCGGTTCACCGCAGGCCGCAGCGAAACCGGCGCCATCGTCAGCTTCACCGGGCTCATGCGCGCGGAGCACGGCGCAGCCGACACGCTGTACCTGGACGCCTATCCCGGCTTTACAGAGGCCGAGATCGCCCGGACCGAAGCCGAGGCCCAGGCCCGCTTCGCCCTGCAGGACAGCCTGATCGTGCATCGCCATGGGGCCATCGCCCCAGGCGAGCCGATCGTCTTCGTGGCCACGGCCGCCGCCCACCGCCGAGCGGCGTTCGAGGCGGCGGACCACCTGATGGACTACCTGAAATCGCGCGCCCCATTCTGGAAGCGGAGTTCGGGACCGGCCGGCGCTTCGTGGATCGAACCCACCGCCCAGGACTTGGACGACGCGGCCCGCTGGGATGTGGTCCCTTGGGATGTCGCCCCCGCCGCCGAGGACGCTGGATGAACGCTCACCTCCCGCCCCCGCCCGAGCCCTCCGCCCTGCCCAAGGACGCCGGCGGCCGCTACGACCAGACCAAGCCTTTCAAGCCGGTGCGGATCGCGGTGCTCACCGTCTCCGACACCCGCGACGAGGAGAGCGACACCTCCGGCGACCTCCTGGCCGGCCGCATCGCAGGCGGGGGCCACGAGGTCGCCGGACGCGCCATCGTGCGCGACAACGTGGACGCCATCCGCGCCCAGGTGAACGCCTGGATCAACGCCGGCGTGGAGGTGGTGATCACCACCGGGGGCACCGGCATCACCGGGCGGGACGTGACGCCCGAGGCGCTTGAACCCCTCTTCGATAAGCGGCTGGATGGGTTCTCGGTGGTGTTCCATATGGTCAGCTATGCGGCCATAGGGCTATCTACGCTGCAGTCCAGGGCCACCGCAGGCCTAGTTCGCGGCGCCTTCGTCTTCTGCCTGCCGGGGTCGAACGGGGCGGTGAAGGACGGCTGGTCGGTGATCGCGCCCCAGCTCGACAGCCGTCATGGCCCCTGCAACATGGTGGAGCTGATGTCGCGGCTACTGGAGCGGTGAGCCCCCTCACGCCGCACCTCACCCACCTCGACGCCGAGGGCCGCGCACGAATGGTGGACGTGTCGGACAAGGCGGCCACAGCCCGCGAGGCGGTGGCCGAAGGCTTTGTCCGCATGGCGCCGGCGACCCTGGCGCTCGCTCGCACCGGATCTGGTCGGAAAGGCGACGTGCGCGCCGTGGCCGAGATCGCCGGTGTCATGGCTGCCAAGAGAACTTCGGACCTGATCCCGCTCTGCCACCCGCTCGCCCTGTCCAAAGTGGAGGTGGCGGTCGGCGAGGCGACGGACGGTTCGGGCCTGCGGGTGACCGCAAACGTGCGCACGACCGGTCCGACCGGCGTCGAAATGGAGGCGCTGACCGCCTGCTCTGTGGCCTGCCTGACGCTCTACGACATGCTCAAGGCCGCCGACAGGGCCATGGTGATCGAGGGCGTGCGCCTGCTTGAGAAGACCGGCGGCAAGTCTGGGGACTATCGAGGGTGAGGCGAGGGCCTGCTGTCCTCCGCTGCACAGGTATGCAGGGAGACCGCACGAAGCGGGTCGGAGGGAGCGTCAGGGCCGGAACACGCGCCGTTGGCGGCCGCTGCGTCACGCAGTTGGCGCCCCGCGCCACGTTCCGCGTTTCAAAGGCTAGGGAGATCAGCGGCATGACGCAACTTAGGGACTTGCCCGTGGAGGAGGCCCGGGCGCGCATGCTGGGCGCCGTGTCACCCGGCGTACCGGAGCTGATCCTGCTGGATCGGCACGCGCTCGGCCGCGTGCTCGCCGAGCCCATAGCGGCGGTGCGCGACCAGCCGCCCTTCGATGCTTCCGCCATGGACGGCTACGCTGTGCCGCTTGAGGGCGTGTGGACCGCCGGGTTCCAGCTGATCGGTGAGAGCGCCGCTGGCCGACCCTATGCCGGCGCCGCGCCGCGGGCGGGCGAGACGGTGCGGGTGTTCACAGGCGCGAGCGTGCCCGAAGGCTGCGCCGTGGTGGTGCAGGAGCGCGCGAGCCGCGAGAGCGACCACGTCCGGTTCGAAGGCGCCCCACCCTCGATCGGCGCCCACGTGCGGGCGAGAGGCGGCGACTTCCGGCGGGGCGAGATCCTGCTCCCTGCGGGCGTTCGGCTGGACGCCTGGCGGCTGGCCCTGGCCGCGTCGGCCGGACGCGGCGAGGCGCTGGTCTTCCCCCAGCCTCGGGTCGCCATCCTGTCCACGGGTGAGGAGATCGTGCGAGCCGGCGCCGCGGATCCCTCGGATGCGCAGATCTTCGACTCCAACGGTCCCGCCCTGTCCACTCTGATCGCCCAGTGGGGTGGCCGGCCTGTGCCGCTTGATGCCGTGCGCGACAGCCAGGCGGCCATCCTGGCAGCCTTGGACGGCGTAGCGGCGGAGCTGATCGTCACCGTCGGCGGCGCGTCGGTAGGCGACTATGACCTGGTCAAGCCGGCGCTGGCGAAGCTCGGCCTGGAACTGCTGGTGGAGACAATTAGACTGCGTCCAGGCAAACCCACATGGTTCGGGACCCTGCCCAACGGCCAGCGGGTGCTCGGCCTCCCAGGCAACCCGGCCTCCGGCCTGGTGGCGGCGGAGCTGTTTCTACGGCCCTTGCTGGCCGCCTGGCAGGGCGTCGATCCCGCCTTCCCGCTGGAGCATGCCCGGTTGGCCGAACCGCTGGAAGCCACGGGGCCACGGGAGCACTGGATGCGGGCTCGGCTCGTTTCGCAGGCTGATGGATCGGTCAGCGCCCACACCTTCCCGGACCAGGACAGCTCCCTGGTCAGCGTCTTCGCCGCCGCGGACGCCCTGGTGCGCCGCCCCGCCGGTGCGCCGGCGCTCGCCTCAGGCGAGGTGGTGGAGATGCTGAGGCTGAAGCGATTGTAGCGTCAGGTCAGCCTTGCCCCGCCAAGCGCGACAGGCCACCTGCAAACCATGCCCGTCTCGCCCGCCTACCTTCCCGACCCTCAGTTTCCTACGCTGGGGCCGGAGTTCGCCGAGGTCGTGGCGCCGGCCGCCTTCCCGCAGACGATCTCACGCTTCCGCAACGACCGTGCGGCCGCGCGCGTCGGCCTGAACACCCTGACCGACGCGGAGTGGCGCGACGCCTTCGCCCTCTTCAAGCCGCTGCCCGGCAACCTCCCTGCACCGCTGGCCACCCGCTATCACGGCCACCAGTTCCAGGTTTACAACGCCGAGATCGGCGACGGCCGCGGCTTCCTCTACGCCCAGATGCGAGAGGACGGCGAGCCCGGCGGCCGGCTGCTGGACCTCGGCGCCAAGGGCTCGGGCCAGACACCCTTCTCCCGCTTCGGAGACGGGCGGCTGACCCTGAAGGGCGGTGTGCGTGAACTGCTCGCCACAGAGATGCTGGAGGCGCTGGGCGTGCCGACCTCCAAGAGCTTCGCCTTGTTCGAGACGGGTGAAGACCTGGAGCGCGGCGACGAGCCGTCGCCCACCCGGTCCTCGGTGCTGACGCGGCTGTCCTGGAGCAACATCCGCTTCGGCACTTTCCAGCGCCACGCCTTCTTCAACAAGCCGGCGCTGGTCGGCCAGCTCGTGGAGCACGTTGTCAGCCTCTACTATCCCGAAGTCGGCGGGGCGGAGATGGCGGAGAAGGCGCCTGCGCTGCTTCGGGCGGTGACCGCACGCATGGCGCACCTGTGCGCCCGCTGGATGGCGGCGGGGTTTGTGCATGGAGTGCTGAACACCGATAACATGAACATCAATGGCGAGAGCTTCGACTACGGCCCCTATCGCTTCCTGCCGAAGAACGACCCAAACTTCACGGCCGCCTATTTCGACCACCAGGGCCTCTACGCCTTCGGTCGCCAGCCGAGCGCTGTGTTCTGGAACCTGCAGCAGCTGGCCGGCTGCTTGGCGCTCGTCTGCGAGCAGGAGCCGCTGGTGGACGCCTTGAACACCTATGGAACGCAGTACCGGGACAACCTGGCCGAAGCCATCGTGCGCCGCCTGGGGCTGAAGCCGCTGACGCCACCCGACAACGGCGTGCTGGCCGCGATCGCCTTCAAGGCCTTGGCCGAGGGCGGGGACGCCCTGCGCTGGGAGCCCTTCTTCTTCGACTGGTTCGGCGGCCTGGCGTCAGCGCCACGGGCGCTACGGGGGCCTCGCGCCCACCTCTACGACACCGAAGCGTTCCGAGCGCTGCGCACCGGGCTGGAAGCCTTCGAGGCCCATCAGGAGGAGCGGCTGCAGCACCGCTACTTCCAGCGTTCAGACCCTCAAGAGCTGCTGATCGGGCAGATCGAGGCGCTCTGGGCGGCCATTGCGGAGCACGACGACTGGGCTCCGCTGCAGGCCAAGCTTCAAGGGATCGGCGAGGCTCGAGAGGCGATGGCGCTTGCGTCCTGACCGGAACCGGCCGGGTCGGCGTCGCGTTGTCGGCGCAATATCTCCCAGTGGCTTGCGGCTCGTCCGTACGCCTGCTCAACACCTTAGGAGCTTCCCATGGCCGATGGCGCCGTCGATGTCGCGCAGCCCGACTACAAGATCCAGCCCAACGAGATACAGGCCTTCGGCACCCTCAAGGAGCTGCCGATCGCCCTGGCTGAGAACGCCCGCGCCAAGAGCGTCGGCGCCCTGAACCAGATCCTGGTCGACACCATGACCATCCGGGACCTCTATAAGAAGCACCACTGGCAGGTGTCGGGCGTCACCTTCTACCAGCTGCATCTGCTGCTCGATAAGCACTATGAGGAGCAGGCTGGTTTCGTCGACGACATTGCCGAGCGGATCCAGTCCCTCGGCGGGCTGGCCTACGCCATGGCGCACGATGTGGCGGCGAACACCAAGATCCCCCGCCCGCCCTCCGGCCGGGAAGATGTGGCGACGCAGATTTCCAGGCTTCTCGAAGCTCACGAGATCATGCTGCGGGAAATCCGCGAAGCCGCGCACGAGGCCGCCGAGTACGGCGACGACGGCACCAACGACCTTCTGGTGTCGAGCCTGATCCGCACCCACGAGATGCAGGTGTGGTTCATCGGCGAGCATCTGGCCGCCACCCCGCTGCTGGCCAAGGACCGTTAAACGTCAGATTTTGGCCGGAGTTCGGGAGGGGCTCGACGCGTGCGTCGAGCCCCTTCTTCATGGGTATGGGCGGCTCCGGTAGTGGGAAAGCCATGGACTTATGCTGATCGCGCTTTCTCCCGCCAAGACCCTGGACTTGAGCCCGGTCCCGCCGGACCTGCCCGCCACCCGTCCGCTGTTCGCCAAGGACACTGCCGAGCTCGCCAGGATCGCTCGTACGCTCAGGCGCGCTGACCTGAAGCGACTGATGGGCATCTCCGACAAGCTGGCCGACCTGAACGTCGAGCGTTTTCACGCCTTCAAGGCCGGCGCCAGGGCTGTGGGCGTTCCGGCCGCCCTCGCCTTCGCCGGCGACGTTTATACCGGGCTGAAGGCCCGCGAGCTGGATGGCCCCGCACTGGACTGGGCGCAGGAGCGGCTGCGCATCCTCTCGGGCCTTTATGGTCTGTTGCGGCCGCTGGACATGATCCAGCCCTACAGACTGGAGATGGGGATCAAGCTGGCCAACCCGAAGGGTCCTGACCTCTACGCCTTCTGGCGTGAGAAGGTGACAAAGACGCTGCGCAAAGAACTGAAGGTTCACGCCGATCCCACCCTGGTGAACCTGGCGAGCCAGGAATATTTCGGCGCCGTGGACGCCAAGGTGCTGGGACGGCCTCTTGTCAGCTGCGCCTTCAAGGAACGGGCGGCGGACGGCGGGGTGCGCATGATCGCCCTGTTCGCCAAGCGTGCTCGCGGCGCCATGGCCCGCTACGCCATCGACCACCGCGTCGACCGCGCCGAAGGCCTGAAGGACTTCGACCGCGACGGCTACCGCTTCG
The DNA here is from genome assembly GCF_903642205.1 of Caulobacter sp. S45. GTDB lineage: Bacteria > Pseudomonadota > Alphaproteobacteria > Caulobacterales > Caulobacteraceae > CAHJWH01. The sequence goes on from NZ_CAHJWH010000001.1 coordinate 8,262, forward strand.
CCCCCGAGCTGTCCAACGCGTCGGCATGGACCTTCACCCGCCCTGCGCGTTGAGCCGCCACATCCCTGAGGGTTCTCCCATGACCACCGTCCTGATCTCCGGCGCCAACCGCGGAATCGGCCTGGAACTCGCGCGACAGTATGCTGCCGACGGCGCGCGGGTGATCGCGGGTGTGCGCGACCCAGGCGCCGCCTTGGCGTTGAAGGCGATTTCGGGCGTAGAGGTGCATACGCTGGACGTGGCCGACGAGGCCTCCGTACAGGCCTTCCACCAGGCCGTGGGCGAACTGCCTGTGGACATCCTGATCGCCAATGCTGGGGTGGGCGGCGGCCGTTCGGTGCTGGGCGAACTGGATTTCGACCGCTGGCTGCAGACGCTCAACGTGAACAGCCTTGGGCCGGTGCGACTGGCCCAAGCCTTTCTGCCCAACGTGAAGGCGAGCGCAGACAAGAAGATGGTGGCCATCTCCAGCACGCTCGGGTCCACCTCCACCCACGCCGGCGACATGTTCGCCTACCGCGCCTCCAAGGCGGCCTTGAACAACGCCTGGGTAGGACTGGCGGCGGCGCTGAAGGGTGAAGGCCTCACCTTCCTATTGCTACATCCGGGCTGGGTCAAGACCGACATGGGCGGTGCAGGGGCGCAGATCACGCCTGCGGCGTCGGCCGAGGGCCTGCGAGAGCGGATTGCCGAGGCGGGCCCCGCCCTGTCGGGCCGGCTGTTCGCCTATGACGGCGAGCCGCTTCCCTGGTAGGGACGGCGCCGCTTCGGGGCGGTCAGCCAGGGTGGACGGGTCGGCGGCCATGGTCTAGCCAGCGCTCAAGAGGACCCGTGATGATCGAAGAGCTTGTCCAACACGCGGCCCGCCATACCGGGCTGAGCCTCCAGCAGTCGCAGAGTGCACTCGCGGGATGCCTGTTTCTCATCGACAAGCACGGCGACCCCGCGAAGGTGAACACCCTGTTCGAGGCTGTGCCGGGCGCCGCGGAGCTGGCGCGCCAGGGCGGTATGCTGCTCGGAAAGGGCGGCGGCCTGATGGCGGGCCTGGTGTCCAAGGCCGGCGGAGCCGGCGGAGCGGCCATGTCGGACGGCATGGCGATGAACCAGCAGCTCACCCGCCAGGGGGTCACGATCTCCGACCTTCAGAAGATCCTTCCGCTCGCCATGGGCTGGGTCAAGCAGAAGACAGGCTCGGACCTGTTGCGCGACGTCCTGTCCTCCGTTCCTGGGCTGGGTCCCCTGCTGACCTCACATTGATGCGCTGGCTTAGGTCAGGTCCTCCGCGAGGATGGCCATCTCGAACATGAACGAGCCGTCCTCGTCCTCATCCTGGTAGACGACGCCGACGAACTCCTCGCCCACATAGACCTCGCAGCTGTCCTTCTGCTTCGGCCGTGGGCGCAGGCCGATGCTGGTGTTGGCAAAAGTGCGCTTCAGGTGCGCCTCGATACGCTTGAGGTCCTTGTCGTTCACGTCTTTCCGGCTCCTTCAGGTACGGGGCCGGGTCCTAGGCCCGATTGGCCCGCGGTGGAAGCCCGCCCGATCGCCGCTCTGAAACGCGCACCTCAGATCACGTAGTCGCCCAGCTCAGCCAGGGTATGGTCCATGGTTCGCGCCGGCTCCTCGCAGCTGGAGCAGTTCACCAGACGGGCCGGAACTCCAGCTGCCGTGCAATGGGAGGGAACAGGCTTCAGCACCACCGAACCCGCGGCGATCTTGGCGTAATCTCCAATCTTGATGGCCCCGAGCACCTTGGCGCCGGCCCCGATCAAGACACCCTTGCCGATTTTGGGATGGCGGTCGCCACGCTGGGCGCCGGTGCCGCCGAGCGTCACGCCATGCAGCAGGGAGACATCGTCGCCCACTGTCGCGGTCTCGCCGATGACGATGCCGGTGCCGTGGTCGATGAACACGCCTGAGCCGATGCGAGCCGCGGGGTGGATGTCCAGCTGGTACAGTTCCGACATCTTGCTCTGCAGGTGGTAGGCCATGGTCTCGCGACCCTGGGTCCACAGGTGGTGGGCGATGCGATGGGTCTGCAGCGCCTGATAGCCCTTGAAGAACAGGAACGGCTGCAGATAGCCCTTGCAGGCGGCGTCGCGCTCGAACACGGCCAGCATGTCGGCCCGCGCCGCCTCGATGAGGGTGGAGTCGGCGGCGTACGCCTCCTCGCAGATTTCGCGCAGGCTCATGGCTCGCAGCTCCTGGTCCCCGAGCTTGCGGGCGATCTGGTAGGCGAGCGAGCTGGTGATGTCGGTATGCGACAGGATTATCGCGTGCAGCATGGACGCCAGGCCGGGCTCCGTCGCCGCGACGCGCTCCGCCTGGTTGCGCAGCGCCGCCCAGATGGGAGGCGGGTCTTCGCGGGTGACCACTTCCAGCTGATGGGCCATGTTCGTCCGTCCGTCGCTATCGGCCGAGCAGGAGGTGAGCCAGGTCCGCCTCCAGTTCCCCCTCGGCCGCCATATGGTACAGCCTAAGGAGTCCCGCCACGGTAAGCGAGTCCTTCACGCGTCCCTCGACTGCAGCGTGGAGCGCCCGGCGGAAGGGGACGCGAGCCAGAGACAGCGCCTCGGTGGGGTCGCGCTCCACCTCGGCGGCGCCAAGGCCTGTCGCGAGATAGATGTAGGCGGTCTCGTCGCTGGAAGCGTTGGAGAGCTGCAGGGTCAAGATCAGATCCAAGCGCGCGGCGGACAGGCCCGCCTCCTCGCGCAGCTCGCGCCGGGCGCCGTCGATCGCGGGTTCAGGCAAGGGCGCGCCCCCTTCCGGCAGCTCCCAGCTGTAGGTCCCGAACGGAAAACGCCATTGGCCCACAAGAGTTATCGTTCCGTCCTCGTGCAGCGGGATCACGCCCGTGGCGGCGTTCTTGTAGCGCAGGGCGTAGTAGGTGGCCTCCGCGCCTGTAGGCGCGACGCCGGCATAGACGTCGGCGGCAAACCAGGGATTGTCGTGGACGCACTCCGGCGCTTCGGACTGCCAGGGGGAACCGCAGGGGTGTAGCCAGGCGTCGGCCGTGTCGCCTGATGAGGAAGTGGCGATGTGCGTGGGGAACGCGCTATCGGTCATCGTCACCTCGTCTCAGATCGACCGGCGCAAGGTTGCGCCCCCTGCGCTATAGCCGATAGCCGCCCGCGACCCCCTCGCGATTTATTGGAACGCCGTGATGCCGACCGAGACCTTGCTTGAAAGCGACCGAGGCGTGCCGATTGCACCTGAGTTCGGCGCGCGGTGTCCGGTCCGGCCGTCGTCGCAAACCCTGGCTTTGATGGCGAAGCGCCGCTCCGCCTCGGCTCAGACACTCCAGGCGCCTGGACCCGGCGCAGCCGAACTCGACGACCTGCTGCGCCTAGCCGCCCGGGTCCCTGACCACGGCAAGATGACGCCCTGGCGCTTCATCGTCATGGAAGGGTCCGCCAAGACGGGGCTGGTGGAGCGCCTGCGCGACCTCGCCGCCACTCAGGCCAATCCGGGCAAGGCGATGGCGGCGCTCGGCAAGATGTCTGCGCCGCCCGTGGCCGTGGCGGTGGTGTCGACCCCGCGCGAGGGCGGCCAGCCCGTCTGGGAGCAACAGATGTCGGCCGGCGCGGTCTGCATGAACCTGCTGCTGGCGGCCGAGGCCATGGGCTACGGCGCCAACTGGATCACCGACTGGTACTCCTACGATCCGGCCGCGAGGGCGTTGATGGGCGTGCGGGCTGGCGAGCAGGTGGCCGGCGTCGTCTATCTCGGCACACCGGGCGAAGACCCGCTGGAGCGGGTGCGCCCCGACATGGCTTTGTTGGTGAGCCGGCTCTAGCGCTTTCTCCACCCTTGGGCGGTGGGAGGGAGGTTACGGCATGCGCGATCGAGGTCGCTATTCGGCGTTGTCGTAGTGCAGATCAGGAACAACCCGGCGTGGTCCTGGCCGACGCCTCGGGAGACGGCGCAGACGCTCAGGCTCGGGACGCGAAGGGCCAGCCCGACGGCCTCCCGGAAATCCAGCGGCTTAGACGGTTGGCGGCTTGGTGGCCCGTCGGCGGCGTAGACCGGGATCAGGTCGTAGGCCTTCACCGGCCCGCCCGCAGCAGCAGCCCGTAGACCCGCGCCCGCGAGGCGGCCCACTTCTCGCCTTCTTGAGCTGCGATCTCCGACCCGTGAGCGAGCGAGGCGCGCAGAGTGGCCTCGCTCACCGCGGGCTCAGCGGCATGGGCGCATGTGCTGTCCATGCCACTAGGCTGGGCAAGTGCGAGCCGGGACGCAAGCCCGGCGTACGCCCCCTTGACCCGGGGATGCGAGCCCCGTATCGGCGTCTGCAGCGAAGGCGTTACAATGTAACACGCGCGCTGTCCTACGAAGTGGAACGTCCATGAAGCTGAAGATCGGGCTGCTCGCGGCCGTGAGCGCACTGGGGTGCGTCACAACGGCGGTCGCCCAGGTGGACCCCGCCACCCCGCAGTCCAGCCAGGTGAAGCCCGGCCCCGCGGCTGTCGGCGCATCGCCGCCAGCGGGCGCGGTCTCGGAGGTGGTGGTCACCGCCCAGCGGCTGAACGCGGCGCGGCTTGCCATCGAGCCGAGCCTCGGCGCCTCGACCTACACCGTCAACAATGCGGCCATCCAGGCCCTGCCCGGCGGCGACGACCAGCCGCTGAACGACGTGATCCTGCAGCTGCCCGGCGTGGTGCAGGACAGCTTCGGCCAGTTCCACGTGCGCGACGACCACAACGGCATCCAGTACCGCATCAACGGGACGATCCTGCCTGAGGGCATCAGTGTGTTCGGCCAGACGCTCTCGCCGCGTCTAGTGGACAGCCTTAGCCTGATCACCGGCGCCCTGCCCGCCCAGTACGGGCTGGAAACCGCCGGCATCATCGACGTGACCACCAAGAGCGGGCTGAAGAACGGTGGCGCGATCTCGCTCTATGGCGGCAGCCACGGGACCTATGAGCCGAGCCTGGTCTATGGCGGCTCCGGCGGTGGGACCAACTTCTTTGTCTCCGCGGAGTTCAAGCGCACCCAGCTCGGCATCGAGAGCCCGGACGGCAGCTCCACTCCTGACCACGACCGGGCGGATGAAGGCAACGTCTTCGTCTACGCCGACCACATCCTGACCCAGCAGGACCGGGTGTCCTTCATCGGCGGCTATTCCGACGACCGCTTCCAAATCCCCGACACGCCGGGCCTGGGTCCGGCGAACGGTTTCGCCGTCGGCTCGGTCACCGACTATCCGAGCACGCTTCTGAACGAGACCCAGCGCGAGACCACCGGCTTCGCCATCGGCAGCTGGCTGCACGACCAGGGGCCGTTCACGGTGCAGACCTCGGTGTTCAGCCGCTATTCCACGCTCGACTTCCGTCCCTCGCCCGTGGGCGATCTTCTGTATACCGGCATCGCCCAGAACGCCTTCAAGCGCGACGTGGCGTTGGGAGTGCAGACCGAGGGCGTCTACCGCGTGACGCCTGCCCATACGCTGCGCGGCGGGATCATCATCCAGGGTGACCGAGGCACGAGCGACACCGTCTCCCAGGTGCTGCCCGTATTACCCGACGGCACGACGGGGACCACCCCGGTACTCATCGCCGACAACGGCGGCAAGACGGAATACACCTACAGCGTCTACCTGCAGGACGAGTGGAAGCTGCTCTCCAAGCTGACCCTGAACTACGGCCTGCGCGGCGACGACGTGAACGGCTACCGCGACGAGAAGCAGCTCTCGCCGCGGGTCAACCTGGTCTGGCTGCCGACGCCGCAGACCACGCTGCACGCCGGCTACGCCCGCTACTTCAACCCGCCGCCGTTCGAGCTGGTGGGCACCGAGACGGTGTCCAAGTTCCAGAACACCACCGGCGCCTCGACCCTGACCCAGGACACCACACCCTTCGCCGAGCGGCAGCAGTATTACGACATCGGCGGCGAACAGAAGCTGCTGGACCGCCGGCTGACGCTGGGCGTGGACGTCTTCTACCGCCAGTCGCACAACCTGATCGACGAGGGCCAGTTCGGCGCGCCCATCATCCTGACGCCGTTCAACTATCTACGGGGCATCATCTTCGGACAGGAGTTCACGGCCAACTACACGCAAGGCCCGCTCAGCGCCTATTTTAGCTTCACCCACCAGCGCGCGCAGGGCAAGGACATCGACTCCAGCCAATTCAGCTTCGACCCCGCGGAGCTGGCCTATATCGCGCGGAACTACATCTATCTCGACCACGACCAGACCTATACCGGCTCAGCCGGCGCCACCTACCTGATCCGCGACGGGGTGATCGGAGGCACGCGGTTCGGCTTCGACCTGCTGTACGGCTCGGGTCTGAGGCGCGACCAGACCGCCGCCGACGGGACCGACATCCCCAACGGCGACCACGTGGCGAGCTACCTCACCGCCAACCTCACGGCCTCTCACCACTTCGACTTGCCGCTGACCGGGGTCGTGGACGTGCGGGTGGACGTGGTGAACGTCGGCGACAAGCTCTACGAGATCCGCGACGGCACCGGAGTTGGCGTCGGCGCGCCCCAGTTCGGCGCGAGGCGCGGGGTCTTCGGCGGCATCACCAAGTCGTTCTGAAGCTGTTCTCCTCCCCTGCGCAGCGGGGGTTTGAGCGCGAAGGCGCTCATGGGCGCGGCGCATGGCGCCGTGACGGAGGGGGCGTCCCCGGTGGGTTGGTACACCGGAACCGGCGACGCCCCCTCACCAGGCTTCGGCTGGTCCCCTCCCCCCGCTACGCATGGGGAGAGAAGAAGGGATCAACCCAACCCCTACTCCGGGTTTTCCAGGCTGAAGGCCCGGGATTGCTCGTCATAGGAGAACAGCTCCGCGTAGCGGCCCCAGCTGATCGCCGCGTCCATGGTCTCGTCGGCGTAGTCCTCGCTCATCACGTCCTCCAGCTGCTCTGAGAAGCGGCGATAAGGGGCTGTGTGGGTGGGCCGTTCGTCCAGCACCCGGCGGATCAGGGCGACGATGGGGACGTGGGCCACCAGCTGGCGGCCGAACAGGCGCTTCCTGGTGTCGCTGTCGCCATCGACGAACTGGCGTCCGGCGTCGCTGAGCGTGATGTCGCCGTGCGCCACCTCGGCGAAGCGCATCAGCTGCAGCGACTCCGCCAGCGGGAACAGCTCATCGATCTCCATCTGCAGATCGTCGGCGATCTCGGGCAGGTCGGCGCGGCCGTTGAAGGGCGGCTTGGCCAGTTCCTCCATCAGGCCGGCGAGCAGGTTGGTGGAGACGCTGGCCAGCCCCATGCCGACGCCCTGGCTGGCGGCGCTGTCGGGTGTGGGCTGCTCGGCCTTCAGCTTGGGGTCGGAGGGATTGGTCATGCGGCCGTAGATGTCGTCCACCAGCTGGCGGAAGGCGGGCTCGCCCCGGTCGCGGGGGTGGGCGAGCTCGACCCGAATCTCGTGGGCGATGCGGCCAGGGTTGGAGGCGAAGATGATGATGCGGTCGCACATCAGGACCGCCTCCTCGATGTTGTGGGTCACCAGCAGGATGGAGGACAGGGGGAGCTTCTTCTCCTGCCACAGCTCCACCAGGTCGGTGCGCAGGGTCTCGGCGGTGAGCACGTCGAGCGCGGAGAAGGGCTCGTCCATCAGCAGCAGCTCGGGATGGACCACCAGCGCGCGGGCGAAGCCGACCCGCTGGCGCATGCCGCCGGAGAGCTCGCGCGGATAGGCCGACTCGTAGCCGTCGAGCCCGATCAGGTCGATGGCCGCCACGGAGCGCGAGCGGCGTTCGGCCGCCGGCACGCCGAGCGGCTCCAGCCCGATCTCCACGTTCTCCAGCACCGTCAGCCAGGGAAAGAGCGCGAAGCTCTGGAACACCATGGCGATGCCCTGGGACGGGCCGGTGACCGGCCGGCCGCGCCAGCGCAGCTCTCCCGCCACGGGGCGCGCGAGCCCTGCGATGATGCGCAGCAGGGACGACTTGCCCGAGCCCGAGCGGCCGAGCAGGCCCACGATCTCGTTCCCGCGCAGGTCGAGGTTGATGTCCTCCAGCACCAGCAGGTCGTTGCCGGAGCCCTTGGAGTAGGACTGGCGGACGTGGCTGATCTCCAGCAGCGAGCGGCCGGTGGGGGCCTCGGCGACGGCTAAGTCTGTCATGACCCGCTCCTCAATCCATCCTCAACCGTTTGGCGGCGTAATTGAACAGCGGGCGCCAAAGCACCCGGTTGAACAGCACCACGAAGAGGCTCATCACCGCGGTGCCCAGCACCACCCGGGGGAAGTCTCCCCGCTCGGTGGACTGGAAGATGAAGGCGCCCAGGCCGCGGGCGACCAGCCGGGTGTGGCCCCAGTTGACCAGCTCGGCGATGGTTGAGGCGTTCCAGGCGCCGCCGCTGGCGGTGATCGCGCCGGTTACGTAGTAAGGGAAGATGCCCGGCAGCATCACCTTGCGCCACCAGCTCCAGCCCTTGACCCCGAAGCTCGAGGCGGCTTCGCGCAGGTCGTTGGGGAAGGCGCTGGCGCCGGCGATGACGTTGAACAGGATATACCACTGGGTGCCCAGGATCATCAGCGGCGACAGCCACACGTCCGGAGCCAGGTGGAAGTGCACGATGCCCACCACGACGACGGGGAAGAACAGGTTGTTGGGAAAAGCCGCCATGAACTGGGCCACCGGCTGCACCGCCTGGGTCCAGCGGGGCCGGAGCCCCACCAGGATGCCGATCGGCACCCAGATCAGGCTCGCCAGCACGATCAGGACCAGCACCCGCACCAGGGTCAGGCCGCCGAGGCCGATGACGGCCAGCACCTCGGCCGGACCCACCTCACGGCCAACGAAGGCCACGACCCTCCACGCCGCCCAGACACCCAGCAGCGCCAGCACGGTGTACCAGACATAGTCCGCGCCCCGGCTCGACCAGGCCTGGACCAGCCGGCGCGGCGGCGGGCGGACGCCGCCGACATGCACGCGGGTGAGCACTCCCGCAACGTTGGCGAACGGCATCCAGATGCGGCGGGCGAGCTGCGCTCTCTGGATGAAGTTCAATACCCAGGACTGCGGCGGCGCGCCCTGGCGGGAGGACAGCTCGACGGTGAACTTCTCCGACCAGGCCACCAGCGGGCGGAACAGCAACTGGTCGTAGGCCAGGATCACCAGACCCATGGCCAGGATGGCCCAGCCGATGGCGCCCAGGTTCTGCCGCGCGATCGCCAGCCCGACATAGGAGCCGATGCCGGGTAAGGCGATGGACACGTGGCCGACCGTCACCGCTTCCGAGATCACCACGAAGAACCACGCGCCCGACATGGACATCATGGCGTTCCAGATCAGGCCGGGCGCCGCGAACGGCACCTCCAGCACCCAGAACCGGCGCCAGGGCCCGAGCCTCAGGCTGTCGGACACGTCGCTGAGGTCGCGCGGCACGGTCTTCAGCGACTGGTAGAAGCTGAAGGTCATGTTCCACGCCTGGGCGGTGAAGATGGCGAAGATCGACGCCAGCTCGGCCCCGAACACCTGACCCGGGAACAGGGCCAGGAAGAAGGTGATCGTGAAGGACAGGAACGAGAACACCGGCACCGACTGCAGGATGTCCAACAAGGGGATCAGCACCTGCTCGGCCCGCCGGCTCTTCACCGCCAGCGCGCCGTAGGCGAAGGTGAACAGGGTGGAGCAGATGATGGCCGCCAGCATGCGCAGCGTCGTGCGCAGCGCATAGTTGGGTAGCACGCGCGGATCGAGGCTGATGGCCGGGCTGTGCGCCAGGGGCTGCAGCGTCTCGTGGCCGCCGATGGCGATGAGGGCGAGGCCGCCGATCACCAGGGCGAAGATCAGCGCATCCCAGACGCTGGGGACGAAGCGCCAGCTCTTGCGCATGTCCAGCAGGCGGACCGCGAGGAGGGGGTGAACGGTGGCCACGGCGTCCCCTCCCGTGATCGGCGCGAACAGGTGCGGGAGGGCGTCTAGCCAAGATCGGCGCGCCCGGCAATCTCGCCGGTGTGACGGCTCGCCACGAGGTGCGTCTCCCGCGCCTCACGCCATGGTGATTAGGTCACAGTGGAGACTCGGGCCAAGCTGTACGCCTTGGATGGAGGTCCAATCCCTGGCGTCCGCCGCCGGCCCCAAACGTCGCGGCGGACGCACACTTTCCGGCGCCGTTGATGATTATCTGCGAGCCGGATAGGCCTGAGCCGTGACCACCGGATGCGGCTGCGGTGTGGCGCCGGTCGCCGCAGCCAGGCCGGGCGCGGGCCTCGAACCCGTCGCCGGCTGTTGCCCCTCGACATCATCTTCGCGCATGTCAACCGCCGCCTTGTCCGCCTCGTAGGGGATCAGGTGCGCCGAGGAAGCCGGGCCCCCTGCGGCGGCGGCCAGCTCCGCATCCCGCTCGCCCTGGACCCCCGCATCCTGCGCCTGGGAGATGCCGGCGCAGAGCAGCCCGCCGCCCAGCATCACACCGATCAGAGCCGCTCGTCCGGCGGTCCTACGCATTGGAAAACCCACCGGAACCTCCTTATATAGAAGACTTTGACGGGGCCGGCGCGCGCGTCGGTTTGACCCGTCCTGACCCGGTGATAAGTCTTAACGAAGCCTTGAGGTTGCCGATTCGCGTGCCGCACGAACGCTGGCTGCAAGGCTCTCCTTCCAACCCCGATCGGCCCCCTCCTTGAGCGACATCCTACCCCCAGGCTCACCCTCGAGTGGCGGCCACGTCTCCCCCATCGCTATCGAGGCGGAGATGAAGCGCTCCTATCTCGACTACGCCATGAGCGTGATCGTGAGCCGGGCCCTGCCGGACGCGCGTGATGGGCTGAAGCCGGTGCACCGGCGCATCCTGTTCTCCATGAGCGAGAACAGCTTCACCTCTACGGGGCCGTACCGGAAGTGCGCCCGCGTGGTGGGCGACGTGATCGGCAAGTACCACCCGCACGGCGACCAGTCGGTCTATGACGCCCTGGTGCGCATGGCCCAGCCCTTCTCCATGGGGCTGGTGCTGATCGACGGACAGGGCAACTTCGGCTCGGTGGACAACGATCCGCCGGCGGCCATGCGCTACACCGAGTGCCGCATGACCAAGGGCGCCGAGGCGCTGCTGGCCGACATCGACAAGGACACCGTCGACTTCCAGGACAACTACGACGGCGCCGAGCACGAGCCCGTGGTGCTGCCGGCGCGGGTGCCCAACCTGCTGGTCAATGGCGCCGGCGGGATCGCGGTCGGCATGGCCACCAACATCCCGCCGCATAACCTGGGCGAGATCGTCGACGCCTGCCTGGCCCTGATCGACGACCCCACCACCGACCTGGAGCGCCTGCTGGAGATCGTGCCGGGGCCGGACTTCCCCACCGGGGGCGAGATCATCGGCCGCTCCGGTGCGCGCCAGGCGCTGATGACCGGGCGCGGCCCCGTGGTCATGCGCGGCAAGGCCGCCATCGAGACCACCCGACGCGACCGAGAAGCCATCATCATCACCGAAATCCCCTTCCAGGTGAACAAGGCCGCCATGGTGGAGAAGATCGCCGAACTGGTCCGGGAGAAGAGGATCGAGGGCGTCAGCGACCTGCGCGACGAGAGCGACCGCGACGGGATGCGGGTGGTGATCGAGCTGAAGCGCGACGCCTCCTCCGACGTCACCCTGAACCAGCTCTACCGCTTCACGCCGCTGCAGACCTCCTTCGGGGTCAACATGCTGGCCCTGAACCGCGGCAAGCCGGAGCAGATGGGGCTGCGCAAGCTGCTCGACCTGTTCCTGGAGTTCCGCGAGGAGGTCGTGGTCCGCCGCACCAAGTTCGAGCTGTCCAAGGCCCGCAACCGCGGCCACGTGCTGGTGGGGCTGGCGATCGCGGTCGCCAATATCGACGAGGTGATCGCCCTGATCCGCAGTTCCGCCAACGCCAACGAGGCGCGCGAGCGGCTTTGCGGCAAGAACTGGCCCGTTGGCGACATGATCGAGCTGATCGGCCTGATCCAGGATCCTCGCACCGTGGTGCTGGAGGGCGGCCTGATCCGCCTCTCCGATGAGCAGGCCCGCGCCATCCTGGCCCTGACCCTGTCCCGCCTGACCGGCCTCGGCCGCGACGAGATCTTCGGCGAGGCGCGCAGCCTCGCCGACGCCATCGCCGGCCATCTGGCGATCCTGGGTTCGCGCGAGCGGATCATGGGCATCGTGCGCGAAGAGTTGGTCGCCGTCCGCGACGCCTTCGCCATCCCCCGCCGCACCGCCATCGTCGAAGGCGACGCCGACGTCGAGGACGAGGACCTGATCCCGCGCGAGGAGATGGTGGTCACCGTCACCCACGGCGGCTACGTCAAGCGCACGGCTTTATCGGCCTACCGGACCCAGCACCGGGGCGGCAAGGGCAAGTCCGGCATGGCCATGAAGGACGAGGACGCGGTCACCCGCATCTTCTCCGCCTCCACCCACGCGCCGGTGCTGTTCTTCTCCTCCGCCGGCAAGGTCTACAAGCTCAAGGTCTGGAAGCTGCCCAACGCGCTGGCCAACGCCCGCGGCAAGGCCTTCATCAACCTGCTGCCCCTGGAGCAGGGCGACCGCATCACCACCGTCCTGCCCCTGCCCGAAGACGAGGCGGCGTGGGAGAAGCTGGACGTGATGTTCGCCACCTCGTCTGGCGACGTGCGCAGGAACAAGCTTAGCGACTTCGTCCAGGTGAACCGCGCCGGCAAGATCGCCATGAAGCTGGGCGAGGGGGAGCATATCCTAGGCGTCCAGCTCTGCACCGAGGACCAGGACGTGCTGCTGACCACCGCCGGCGGCCGCTGCATCCGCTTCGCGGTCAGCGACGTGCGCGTGTTCCAAAGCCGCGAGTCCACAGGGGTGCGCGGCGTGCGTCTGGCGTCCGGCGACGAGGTGATCTCCATGGCCATCCTGCGCCACGTGGAGGCCGGCCCGGCCGAGCGCACCGCCTATCTGCGCCGCGCCGCCACCGCCCGCGCCGCCATCGGCGATGCCGACGCCGCGGAAGGCATTGAGGAGGAGGCCGCCGAGATCGAGGCGGAAGAGGACGTCGTCGCCGAGGCCGACCTGTCTGAGGAGCGCTACATCCAGTTGGGCGCGGCGGAGCAGTTCATCCTCACCGTCACCGACAACGGCTACGGCAAGCGCACCTCGGCCTACGACTACCGCCTGACAGGCCGAGGCGGCCAGGGCCTGATCGCCCACAACCTGGCCCGAGGCGGCAAGCTCGCCGCCAGCTTCCCCATCGAGGAGAGCGACGAGCTGCTGCTCGTCACCGACGGCGGCCAGCTGATCCGCACCCGCGTGGACGCCGTGCGCATCGCGGCGCGGAACACGCAGGGGGTGACGATCTTCCGGACGGCGGAAGGTGAGCGGGTGGTGTCGGTGGAGCGGCTGGAGGCGGCGGCGGAGGAGGCGGAGGGCGCCTGAGGGTTAGGCGCTTCGGTCGGGGATGAGGCCGGGAAGCAGACGTTCTCAAGGCGGGCTGAGGGTGGATGGCTGCCGCGAGGTTACACCCATCGCGGACCTTACCTGCGGGGTGGCGGCTGAAGGCGAGGCCAGCAGGCACCCAGTGGGCACTTTTGCATTCACCGTTGCAGCGCCGCTTGTGACGTAGCCTCTTTGGGAGAAAAAAAGATGAAGGTGTACTTCGCGACTCCCAACAATCGCGATGCGAGTGACGAGCTGCTCCCTCAGCTCGGCGAGTACGATTGCTCACTCAGTCGGCGAGACCTCTTGTAGGTCTGGCGCACCGTGGCATCGCCAACCACACTCCCTAATCTGGAGTGGCGCTCGTGCCCAAAATCACTCTTGATGTTCGCATCACTATCGACGTGGCTGCGATTGTGCAGTTCGCTGCCCTGATTTATCTCTTACTGCGTTCTCAGTGAGTGTCAGGCCCGGTGCACTCTACTGGGCCTGTTGCTCCTAAGGTTGCCGCGAAGGAGTTCGACCGTGATCTCGCTAGTTTTCGCTGCGGCGCTTGGCATGGCAGGAGTTGATCGGCCCCTGGCAAGGGGGGCGGACTTCGTTCAGGCATGTGAGAGTTCACAACAGGACGCGCGGGTCGCTTGCCTCAATTACTTCAGTGGCGTGATTGATGTGATGATGGAACTCCATGAAGAACAGGAACGCAATGCGGGGTACCCGCACGGCACCGAACCACCATGGATTTGCCCACCAGCGAACGTTGGCGACGGTATGGAGAAGGCTGCCCTATCAGAGTTCCATCGAGAGCCGGGTTCACTACATGAAAGCGCGACCTACGGTATCATCGCGGGACTAACGACCGCGTTTCCTTGCTCTGCTCCTGCGCCGCCCCCACCAAAATGAAGATAGGATTGGCAGCTTACCCAGACCATCAGCAGCCGCACTGGCTAGGGCTGGCCACCGAGCTTTCAAAATTGCAGCTGCGCGCAATAGCTTTGACCGAGGAGTGTCCGCCTTGGGTCGTTCTTCCGCATTGAGGTTGCTCCAACAAGCGGACATGGGGGCCACCGTGCTCGGGCGCGTCCCGTTTGAACGAGACTTGGCCTGCGGCTGCGTCGAACCCAAGTCTGGAGCTGAAAGGGCGCCCGGCCTCTACTCGCCAGATCCGCATGTGAGCAGAAGTGGCGTTTTCTCATGCCTCTTCCATGTCGCCGATCAAGCCTGGAATGTCCCGCTTGGCGTGCAGCACGCGCAAGACGTCGATCTGCTCCACCCGTTCTACATAGAAGACGAGGTAAGGATACGTGGCCAGCGCATGGCTGCGCAGACCCGGCAGCGACAGCGCGTGGGCGTACCTCGGGGAGCCTGCGCCCGGGTGGGCGGCGATGGCGCCGAAAGCGGCCTCCACGGCGTCCAGGAACGCCATGGCGACCGCTTCACCCGCCTCGTCCAGATAGTATTCGGCGGCCGTCTGGATATCGATCCTGGCTCGGGCGCGGCGGACGATCGGCCGGGCCGTCATCCTCCCCGTGCACGACGGCGAACACGCTCGCGCAAGTCCTCAAAGAAGGCGGGGTCGGCCGGACCCTCGACCGGAGAGCGCAGTCCGTCCAGGATCAGCTCGCGGAACGTCTTCATCTGCTGATCTGTGCGGATCAGGTCGCGCACGTATTCGCTGCTGGTGCCGTAATGGCCGCTCGCCACTTGCTCGTCGACGAAGCCCTTCATGGCCTCGGGCAGGGAGATGTTCATCGTCGCCATAGCCGAACGGTATCATCTTGCCAAATTTTGACAAGCGCGCGCTTGCGATGCTGGCGCATCGTGGAGCTTGCGCCTAACTAGGACGGCTATCCCCGTCCCGGCCGCGCCCATGAAGTTCCTCGACCAGTGCAAGATCTTCATCCGCTCCGGCGACGGCGGGGGCGGCTCGATCTCGTTTCGGCGGGAGAAGTTCATCGAGTACGGCGGCCCCGATGGCGGCGATGGCGGGCGGGGCGGGGACGTGTGGATCGAGGCGGTGGAGGGGCTGAACACCCTGATCGACTACCGCTACAAGCAGCACTTCAAGGCCGGAACCGGCGTGCACGGCATGGGCCGCCAGCGGAGCGGCCTCTCCGGCGAGGACGTGGTGCTGAAGGTCCCCGTCGGCACCCAGGTGCTGGAGGACGACCAGGAGACCCTGATCGCCGACCTGGACGAGGTCGGCGCGCGGCTGCAGCTGGCCCGGGGCGGCAACGGCGGCTTCGGCAACGTGCACTTCAAGGGCCCGATCAACCAGGCGCCGCGCTTCGCCATGCCCGGCCAGGAGGGCCAGGAGCGCTGGTTGTGGCTGCGGCTCAAGCTGATCGCCGACGCCGGCCTGGTGGGCCTGCCCAACGCCGGCAAGTCCACCTTCCTGGCCGCGGTCTCGGCCGCCAAGCCCAAGATCGCCGACTATCCCTTCACCACGCTCACGCCGAACCTCGGCGTCGTGGACCTGTCGAGCCAGGAACGCTTCGTCATTGCCGACATCCCTGGCCTGATCGAGGGGGCTTCCGAAGGAGCAGGCCTAGGCACGCGATTCCTGGGCCATGTGGAGCGCTGCAAGGTGCTCATCCACCTGGTGGACGGGACGCAGGAGAAGGTGGGCGAGGCCTATACCCAAATCCGCCACGAGCTGGAAGCCTATGACGAGGGCCTGGCGGACAAGCCGGAAGTGCTCGCCCTGAACAAGGTGGACGCGCTCGATCCTGACACACGGAACGAGCGGCTGGAGGCGCTTGCGGTGGCCTCAGGCGTTCGGCCGCTGCAGGTCTCCGGCGTCTCGGGCGAGGGTGTGACCGAGCTGCTGCGCGCCGCGCTTGCCCGCATCCGGCCGCCGCGGGGTGACGACGAGCCGGCCGAGGCAGGCGCCGCATCCTGGCGGCCCTGAGCGCAGTGGCCGGCTGATGTGGTTGGCGGGTCCGGCGCGGCGACGGCCGGTGGGCGGCGTTCCCGCCGACCTCAGGCTCGGCTTCCACCTGGAGCGCGGGATGCGGGTGGGGCTGTTCGGCGGCTCGTTCAACCCGGCCCATGCCGGCCACGCCCACGTGGCGCAGACCGCGATGCGGCGGCTGCACTTGGACCGGATGATCTGGCTGGTCTCGCCTCAGAACCCGCTGAAGTCCGGCCGCGACACCGCTTCGCTGGCCGAGCGCATGGCCGGCGCGCGCCGGATGGCCGGATCGAACCCGCGCATGATCGTCTCGGATGCGGAGGCGCGGCTGGGCTCGGCCTATACCGTGGACACGCTAAACCGGCTGAAGGCGCGCTTTCCCGGGGTCAAGTTCGTCTGGATCATGGGCAGCGACAACCTGGCGAGCTTCCATCGCTGGCGGGGCTGGACCGACATCGCCCGAACAACCCCCATCGCCGTGGTCGCCCGCCCCGACACCTTGATGCAGAGCCGTTCCGCGCCCGCGGCGCGGCGCTACGCGGCGGCGCGACGCCCCTCACGAGAGGCGGCGTTGCTGGCGGACGCGCCTATGCCGGCCTGGACCTATCTATGCGCCCCCCTAAACTCGACGTCTTCGACGAAGCTGCGGACTGTCGCTTCTACGCTCTCTCAATCCGCCTTATCCTGAGGCGAACGCGAGGGTAGCTCGCCAGGCAACCCCATCCCTTCAAGACCGGGTCACGGGTTCGTTTCGGCCACGTCCGGCCGCAGCGCCCGCACGGCGGCCACCGCCGCGACGGCGCGCACATGCACCTCGTCCGGCGTGAAGCCGGGCTTGAACAGGTCCCCGCCCATGCCGAAGCCCCGCGCGCCTGCGGCCCACCAGTCGGCCATCTGCTCGGGCTTCACCCCGCCGACGGGTTGGACGACGACGTCCTTGGGCAGCACGTCGAGCATGGCCTTCACGTGAGCGACGCCATAGCTCGAAGCCGGATAGAGCTTCAGGTAACGCGCGCCGGCGGCGTAGGCCTCGAACGCCTCGGTGGCGGTGCCGAACCCGGGCATGGGCGCCAAGCCGCGCTGCAAGGAGCGGCGTATCACCCCCGCGTCGGTGTTGGGGGCCACGATGATGCGGCCGCCAGCCTCGACGACCTGATCCACCATCTCCGCGCTCAGCACCGTGCCCGCCCCGTGCACCACCCGGTCGCTGAAGCGGGCCAGGCGGCGGATGCTCGTCAGGGGGTCGGGCGAGTTCATGGGGACCTCGATCACGCGCACGCCGGCGGAGATCAGAGCCTCGGCCACGGTCTCCACCTCGTCCGGCGTGACGCCGCGGATGATGGCGATGATCGGGACCTCGCCCAGCGCCGCCTTGAGGTCCATCATCGGTGCGGCTCCTGTCGCATGACGGCGTGGAAGAGGGCCACGAGCCCGCTCAGCACCGCCCCTTCACCGTCGTGAACGCGGGCCTCGATCCCCCGATGCGCCAGGGCCCGCTGATACTGCGCACAAAGCTTGGAGTCGCCGACGATGGACACCGTCGCGTCGGCGGGCGCGTCTAGCAGCGGCGGGCTGGAGGCCACATCCGCGCCGATCAGCAGGCCGGAAAGATAGGCGCGCACGTCCGCCGCCACCAACCCGCCGCCGCCTACGACGCGGGAGCGGGCGGTGAACAGGCGGGCGGCCAGGGCGGCGCCGTCGCCGGCCGCCTTCAGGCCGTCATCGAAGGCCGGGCCGTCGGCGTCTCCCTCCCCACCCTTCAGCACGCTGTGCTGGGTCAGCAGGGCGAACAGCTCGCCGGTCATGGCGGTGACGAAGCGCTCGATGCGGCCGTCCACCGCCAGCACCCACTTGGCATGGGTGCCGGGATGGCAGATCACCTGAGCGCCCTGGCGGCGGGCGGGGTCCTGGGCCAGCCAGCCGATCAGCTGGGTCTCCTCGCCGCGCATGACGTCGGGGCCGTAGACGCCGGGTCCGCGCAGCCCGGGCGTGATGCCGACGAAGGGCGCTTCTCCAGGCACGGCGACGACGCCTCGCGCCAGCGCCCGGGCGTCGGCGGGACAGTCGGCATAGGGAACCTCCAGCCAGCCGATGTTGGAGCCGGCCATGCCGGTGATCAGCGTCGGCAATCCCTCTGCGCCGAGCGCCGGGCGGACCTCGTCACGGAAGCGCACCGCGGCCTCGCCGGGGCCCAGCCGCGAGACGCCCAAGGCGAACTCCTGGTGGGCGGTGGGGCGACCATCGGCGCCGACCACCCAGGCGCGCAGGTTGGTGGTGCCCCAGTCCAGGGCGAAGAAGGGATCAGTGATGGTCAGCTCCTCCTTCCGTCATCCTCAGGCTAGTCCCGAGGACCCAGGCCGGCGGCAAGCTCAACGCCCAAGGCGCGCCGGCGTCCAGCAGGCGGACGGCTCGATCCTCGGGACAGGCCCGAGGATGACGGGCGCAGGACGGCGGGTCGGACACCCTAAAGCGCCGCATGGGCGAAGCGCAGCAGGTTGGCCGAGCCGGGCGCGCCGAAGGGGACCCCGGCCAGGATCAGGATGCGTTCGCCCGGCCTGGCGAGGCCCAGCTGGCCGACCACCTCCACCGCTTCGGCCGTCATCTCGTCCACGTCGCGGGGGTCCTTGGCCACCCGCGGCTCCAGCCCCCAGACGAGGGCCAGCCGCCGCGCCACCTTCAGGTCGGGCGTGAGCGCCACCACCGGCTGAAGCGGACGCTCCCGGGCCAGCCGCCGGGCTGTGGCGCCAGTGGCGGTGAAGGCGACCAGACAGGCGGTGGAGGCCGCCTCCGCAGCGCGCCGCGCCGCCATGACCAGGGCGTCGGCGTCGTCCTCGGCGTCGTGGCGCTCGGCACCCATCAGCTCGGGCCAGCGGGGGTCGCGCTCCACCCGGGCGATGATGCGGCTCATCATCGACACCGCCTCCAGCGGATAGGCGCCCGACGCGGTCTCCGCCGACAGCATCAGGGCGTCGGCGCCTTCGTAGGTGGCGTTGGCCACGTCGGTGGCCTCCGCCCGAGTCGGTGTCCCCGAGGTGATCATCGATTCGAGCATCTGGGTGGCGACGATCACCGGCACGCCCCGGGCGCGGGCCGCGCGGAGCAGGGTCTTCTGCGCCACCGGCACCTCCTCCGGCTCCAGCTCCACGCCGAGGTCGCCGCGGGCGACCATCACCCCGTCGCAGAAGTCCAAGATCTCCTCGATCTGGTCGAGCGCCGCGGGCTTCTCGATCTTGGCGAGCACGGCGGCCCGGCCCTGCACGAGCCTGCGCAGGTCCGCCATGTCGGCGGCGCGCTGGACGAAGGAGAGCGCCACCCAGTCCACCCCGATCCGCAGCGCGAAGGCCAGGTCCTTGTGGTCCTTGTCGGTCATCGCGCTCATGGGGATGACGGCGCCTGGCAGGGCCACGCCCTTGCGGTCGGACAGGCGCACGCCCTGCATCACCACCGTGTCAGCGAAGCCAGGGCCGATGGCCTTGACTTGCAGGCGCACCTTGCCGTCGTCCACCAGCAGAACCGAACCGGGCCGCATGGCTGCAAACAGCTCCGGATGCGGCGCGCTCACCCGCGTGGCGTCCCCGGGGGCCGGATCGAGGTCAAGCCGCAGGGCTTGGCCGGGCTCCACCAGCACAGCCCCGTCCTTGAAGGCGCCGAGCCTCAGCTTGGGGCCCTGCAGGTCGGCCAGCACGCCGAGCGGGCGCTGCACTGCGACTTCAGCCTCGCGCACCGCCTTCGCCGCGGCGGCATGATCGTCGTGGACGCCATGGCTGAAGTTCAGGCGGAAGACGTCGGCCCCCGCCTGGGCCAGCTCAAGCACGCGCTCGGAGGCGCGACTGGCGGGGCCAAGCGTGGCGACGATGCGGGCGCGGCGGGCGCGAATCATGCAGGTCTCCGAACCCCCTTGCGGCGGACCAGACCACCCAGGACCAGGGCGAGCAAGGCCGCCGCCGCCGCCGGCGCCACTAGGGCCAGGGCCCCGAAGCGCGTCGCGCCGAGCGCGCCCAGCGCCGCACCGCTCACCAGGCCTAGCCACATCAGCAGGTAGGAGCCCCAGACCGAGCGCTGACCGAGAACCGCGTCCGCCAAGCCGTGACCGAGGTTCACCAAGGTGCCTGTGACGTAGGTGAGGGTGACCTTGGCGCCGCCCACCTGGCGCAGGACGGAGTTCTGCAGCCCCATGGCCAAGGCCAGGGCCGCAACGCCCAAGGTCAGCGCCGGACCTTCGGCGTCGGGCGAAACGGAGACGGCCGAGGTCGCCAGCAGCGCCGCAACCACGCTCAGCAGCGCCGGCCTGCGCCAAGCCCCCGCCGACTGGGCCAGCAGTCGCCCGGCGAATGCACCCATCACGAACAGGACGATAACTCCACCCGCCGCCGCCGCCTCGGTCAGACGCCCCTGGGACGGGAGGGCCGCCATTTCCGTCGTGTTGCCGCTCATGAAGGAGACGAAGAGGCCACCAAAGCGCACGAAGGCCACGGCGTCCACGAACCCCGCCAGGCTCGTCAGGGCGACAGCCAAAGCCAGCCGGCCGTCGTCGCTAGCCTGCGCCGGGTCCTCGATCACGCCACCTCCGGCTGGCTGCGCCCTCAGGGTGGACGTCGCGCCCATATAGACGTCATCGCCTTCATGTCGCCAGTGAGAGGCCAGTGAGAGGCCAGTGAGAGGGATGTCGGCGCCTCGCAAACGCCTCGAGCGCGTCCCATTATGTCCAGTCATGGAAGTCCGCGACCCTCTTCGGCGATCGGCCGCCAACATCTGGGCGAGCCTCGCTGTAAGCGTCCTGGTGGTCGGCGCCGCAGCGTCGGCCCACGGGCAGTCCTCGCCCTGGTCGGCCAAGCCGCCCCTGGCCTGGAGCCGGGCCAGTTCCGCCGTCGCCGATGCCACGACAGGTGAGGTGGTGGTGACCAAGCACCTGCCGGGGCCGGCGCTCTGGAAGGTGACCAAGGGCGACGCGCAGGTCTTCATCCTGGGTGCGGCCACGCCCCTGCCCCACATGCTGCAATGGGACACCCTGAGGCTGGAGAACGCGCTGAACGGCGCCGACGCGCTCTATCTGGAACCCCGCCCCTCTCTCAGCCCCATGGAGCTGATGCGACTGGCGGTGAACAGAGCGCCGCTCGAACTCGCGGGCGGCCAGACCCTGGAGACGGTGCTGCCGCCGCGGGAGAAGGAACGGTTCACCCGCATGATGGTCACCATCCACGGCAAGGCCCAGACCTACGACCGGCTGAAGCCGGCGATTGCGGGGCTTTTCCTCATCGCCGACTTCCGCAAGGCCGCGGGGCTGTCGGAAGGCAAGCCCGGCACCACGGTCATGCACCTGGCCGAGGACGCCCATGTACCTGTGAAATCTGTCGGCGACTTCCGGCTCGACCCCTTTGTGGACACCGCGTCCAGGCTGTCCATGGCCGACAACATCGCCTGTTTCGATGCGGCCATGGACGACATCGACCAGGAGGCGGTCCACGGCCGCGTCATGGCGGAGGCCTGGGCCAAGGGCGACCTGAAGACGGTGGGCGAGACCTACAAGGCCTCCCTGCTCACCAGCTGCCTGATGCGCATCCCGAGCGTGCAGAAGCTGCTGGACCGCGGCACGGACCAGGGAGTCCAGACCGTACAGGCGGCCCTCATCAAGCCCGGCAAGTCGGTGGCGGTGGTGGACCTGAACTTCCTGCTGGGGCCCCGTGGCGTGCTGGGTCGGCTGGAGGCCGCGGGCGCGACAGTCACAGTGCCAGACTGACCCGGGCGCCCGCCGTGGCGGGCCTCAGTGCGAGGCGACGCCAGGTTGGGCGAACACCAGGCCGGTGGAGGTCAGCGACATGGCGGCGCCTACGGCGGTGATCGTCGCGGCGGCGACCAGTATGGTGGCCAGCTTCTTCACGTCGCGTTATCCATGTTTCTCTGGCGCAACGTAGGACACTTCGCCGCCGCATCAAAATGCTTTCCGTCTGTCCGGATGCATAACGGGCGCCAACTCGCACTTATCCCCAGCGACACTACATCTTGTGGACGGGCGCTCTTATCGCCTCCACATTCAGTGTTCCTCCGCTATGATGACCTCGTCTCGATTCCGTGAAGGGCGCCCTTGATGAGCCAGCTTATCTCCACACCGGGCCTGCTCACCCCCTCCCACGCCTACAAGCCGTTCCGCTATCCCTGGGCCTACGACTTCTGGAAGCGCCAGCAGCAGGTCCACTGGATGCCGGAGGAGGTGCCGCTGGGTGAAGACTGCAAGGACTGGGCGGCGCGGCTGAACGACGGGGAGCGGAACCTGCTCACCCAGATCTTCCGCTTCTTCACCCAGTCCGACATCGAGGTGAACGACAACTACATGGAGCGCTACGCCCGCGTCTTCCGCCCCACCGAGGTGAAGATGATGCTGAGCGCCTTCTCCAACATGGAGACGGTGCATATCGCCGCCTACGCCCTGCTGCTGGAGACCATCGGCATGCCGGAGGCGGAGTTCGGCGCCTTCCTGGAATACGAGGCCATGAAGGCCAAGCACGACTACATGCAGCAGTTCGGCATCGGCTCGAACGGCGACATCGCCCGCACGGTGGCCATGTTCGGCGGCTTCACCGAGGGGCTGCAGCTGTTCGCCAGCTTCGCCATGCTGATGAACTTCCCGCGCTTCAACAAGATGAAGGGCATGGGCCAGATCGTGTCCTGGTCGGTGCGCGACGAGAGCCTGCACTGCGAGGGCATGGTCCAGCTCTACCACGCCTTCAACAAGGAGACCGGCGCGGTAACCAAGAGCGTGGCGGCCGACATCGTGGACTGCTGCAAGACCGTGGTGGGGCTGGAGGACAAGTTCATCGACCTGGCCTTTGAGGCCGGCGAGATCGAGGGCATGACGCCGCACGACATCAAGCGCTACATCCGCTTCATCGCCGACTGGCGGCTGCGCCAGCTGGAGCTGCCCACGGTGTACGGGATCGAGGAGAACCCCCTCCCCTGGCTGCAGTCGCTGCTGTCCGGGGTCGAGCACGCCAACTTCTTCGAAGCCCGCTCGACGGAGTACTCCAAGGCCGCCACCACCGGCCAATGGCAGGGCGGCGAAGGCGTCTGGGCGGAGTTCGACCGGCTGATGGTGCGCCGGGGCGAGCCGAGCCCCACCCCGCAGTAGCCGCGCGGGCCGGGCGGCGCCATGCTGGGACCATGATCCAGGTTCCGCCCGGTCCCGCCATACCCGTGCTGTCGGACGCGCAGAACAGCGCGGAGGTGGCCGTCGCCGCCGGACAGGTGCTGGAGGTTCGCCTGTCGACCCGCCCAGGCACGGGCTACGCCTGGCAGGTGGTGCAGGGTCCGCCGGCCGTCACGGTGATCCGCCAGGGCTACGGACCGGCCCCGGGTCCCTACCTGAGGACAAGGAACGGCCAACTGGGCCAGCAGGTGTTCGACGTGCGTGCGCCTTCGACGCCGGGCCGCATCGTGGCGCTCGCCCTCGCCTATCGGCCGGTGGGTCGCAGGCTAGCCTTTGCGCGCATATGGCGCATCCGGCTCAGCATCGGGCCGGCGCCCGCATCGCTTTCCAGGCCGCGGCGTTAGGCAGACATGACAGAGGTTGCAGCTCCGCTTGTCCGGCCACGCGGCCTCAAGGTCGCCAAGGCCCCGTTCTCCGACACCGTGCTCGTCTGCGGCAAGTGCGCCCGCAAGTTCAAGGGCGCAGGCAAGCCTGTGGCCAAGGAGCTGAAGGCGCTGCTGAAGGACCGACGCTGGGGCAAGGTGAGGGTGGTGGAGACCAAGTGCTTCGACCTCTGCCCCAAGCGCCGGCAGGTGCTGGCCAGCCACCGCACGCTGGCGGACCACCGCCTGGTGGTAGTCGAGCCGGGCTTCTCGCCGGAAGAGGCGTTACACGCCCTGCTGGGGCCGCCCCGTGACCCTGGGGCTGGGGCCGATCCAGCGCTGTCGCTGCCCGGATGAGCGGCGTTCACGCCTCCCCGTCCTCGAGGTGGTCTGCTCCGGGCCCATAGGTCAGAAGGTCCCCCGGCTGGCACTCCAGCTCCCGGCATAGCGCCGCAAGGGTGGTGAAGCGGATCGCCCTCGCCTGGCCGAGCTTCAGGAGCGAGAGGTTCGCCGGGCTGATCCCCACCCGATCCGAGAGTTCCGCCAGCGACATCCGCCGGCGATGGAGCAGGGCGTCCAGGTGAAGGCGCACGCTCATATGGTCAGCTCGGCGTCGCGGCGCAGGCGCGCCCCCTCGCGGAACACCTCGGCCAGCACGAACACCACCAAGATGGCGAACCAGGCTGTCAGGTTGAGCGTCAAGCCGCCGCCCGTCACTCGGCCGGGAAAGACGAAGGCCAAGGTCATGCGCAGCAGATAGCCCATAAGCTCAAGCCCGATGAGCGCCAGCCCGATCACCCGCAGGCGCGCGACATTGTCCGGATGGAAGGGGTCGCCAAGGGTGAGCGTGCCGAACACGCGTCGCAGCCGGTTGAACACCACCACCTGCCCCGCCACGAAGACCGCCAGCGCCAGCAGGGCCAGGGCCAACGGCCGCTGTGGATCCAGACCCATGGACTGCAGGGCCTCCAGCTCGGCCCTCGGCAGGGCGCTCGTGAACGGCTGCAGGAGCAGGGACGTTAGGCCCGCGATCAGGAGGGCGGAGGCGGCGGCGACGAGCCCGAGATAGATCACCTCCACGACGACCTTCAGGAAGCTCGATACAGACCCAGGCCCCAGAGCGCGCATCGTCCCGCCTTCACCGCCCATGCTGCGGGCCACCGCCGCCAGCTTGCCCGATCCCGGCCCCGCCGCGCCAGCCCACGTCGATGAACAATCCGACAGCTGCGGCCCCCGCGGGGAGTGGACCCGGCGCTCCGCATCTGTTGCAAGGAGCCCATGAAGGCGCGGACGCAATGACCCTCTCGCTGAAGACCGGCTCGCGGCTGGTGGTGGCCACCCACAATCCAGGCAAGGCCGTGGAGATCGCCGCCCTGCTCGATGCGCGCTATGAAACGGTCGCCGCGGCCACGCTCGGCCTGCCCGAGCCGGAGGAGACTGAGGCGACCTTCATGGGCAACGCGGTGCTGAAGGCCCGCGCCGCTGCGGATGCGGCCCACCTGCCCGCCATCGCTGACGACTCTGGCCTGTCGGTCGCGGCGCTGAACGGGGCTCCCGGAGTGCTGTCGGCCCGCTGGGCCGGCGAACCGCGCGACTTTGACGAGGCCATGGCTCGGGTCCATCGTGAGCTCGACGCACGGGGCGCTGCAGCGGATGCGATGGCCTGGTTCACCTGCGCCCTCGCGGTCGCCTGGCCGGAGGGGCCGGTGCTGGCAGTGGAAGGTCAGGTCGCCGGCCGCCTGGTCTTTCCGGGCCTGGGGACCCGCGGTTTCGGCTACGATCCCATCTTCCGCCCGGACGGCCACGCCCATACCTTCGGTGAGATGGACCCTGAGCTGAAGCACGCGGTCAGCCATCGCGCCCGGGCCTTCGCCAAGCTCAAGGCGGTCCTGTTTTGACGGTCGCCCCTGCGCCGCTCGGCGTCTACATCCACTGGCCCTACTGCGCACGCATCTGCCCCTATTGCGACTTCAATGTCGTGCGCGACCGGGGCCGTTCCGCCGCAGGCGAGGCGCTGGTCGACGCGATCGCTGCAGACCTTTTCGCTCAGGCTGCGCTGATCGCGGTCTCCAGTAGCCGAAGCGTTGATCTGGTCTCGATCTATTTCGGCGGCGGGACGCCCTCGCTCATGCGGCCGTCGCACGTCGAACGCCTGATCCGCTCGGTCCGAAGCCTGTGGACGGCCCGCGGGTCGGTGGAAGTGACGCTGGAAGCCAATCCGGCCGACGCCGATCCCGCCCGCTTCCAGGCCTTCGCCGCGGCCGGCGTGAACCGGCTTTCGCTCGGCGTCCAGTCCTTCGACGATCACGCCCTGAGCTTCCTCAGGCGCGACCACGACGCCGCCCAGGCGGGCGCGGCGCTGGCCCACGCCCTCGCCGCCTTCCCGCGCGTGTCGCTAGACCTGATCTACGCCCTGCCTGGCCAGACGCCGGACGACTGGAGACACAGCCTTCAGGCCGCCGCGAGCCTTGGGGCCAGCCACGTCTCGGCCTACCAGCTCACCCTGGAGCCGGGCACACCCTTCGCTCGCGCCGCACAGCGGGGGACCTTGGCGGCTGTCGAGGACGAGCTCGGCGCGGCCTTCTACGACGTGACGGTGGACACGCTCGGCCGCGCAGGGTTCACGGCCTACGAGGTCTCGAACTTCGCCCAGGGCGCCGAGGCCCGGTCCCGGCACAACCTCGTCTACTGGCGGGGCGAGTCCTATGTCGGCGTCGGCCCGGGCGCCCACGGCCGGCTGGTGCTGGAGGGGCGGCGGACCGCGACCGAGGCCGAGCCGCGTGTCCAGGCCTACATGGACCGCGTCGTGAACGAGGGCGCGGGCTGGCGGCTGAAGGATCCCATGGCGAGCGCCGATGTCCTGGAGGAGCGCGTCCTGATGGGGCTGCGGATCGCCGAAGGGGTGGAGATGGCCGACATCGCGGAGCTCGGTCGCACCGACGCCTTGGCGCCGCTCGTCGCGGCCGGCTGGCTCGCCGCCGAGGCCGGGCGCATCCGGGCCACCCGGGCGGGACGCCTGCTCCTGGACAGCGTCACCGGCGCGCTGCTGGCCTGAGGCCTGCGGGCGCGTGCAAGGGCCTTGGCGAGCCGGCCGAAGCGGGGTGTTATCGCCCGATGACACTCCCGCCGCCCTCGGACGCGCCTCTCGCGCCGGGGCTCTACATAGTCTCCACGCCCATCGGAAACCTGCGGGACCTGAGCCTGCGGGCGCTGGACGTACTGACCCAGTGCGACCTGATGCTGGCCGAGGACACCCGGGTCACCGCCAAGCTGCTGAACGCCTACGGCCTGTCCAAGCGCATGGAGCGCTATGACGATCATGTGGGGGAGCGCGTCCGCCCCGCCGTGCTAGAGAAGCTGGCGGCCGGCGCCCGGGTCGCCCTGGTATCCGACGCCGGCACGCCGCTGGTCTCCGACCCCGGCTACCGCCTGGTGGCCGCCGCCCGCGAGCAGGGCGTCGCCGTGATCCCTGTTCCGGGCGCCTCGGCCCTGCTGGCCGCCCTGGCCGGGGCGGGCCTGCCCACCGACCGGTTCCTGTTCGCAGGCTTCGCCCCGCCCAGGTCCGCCGGCCGCCAGACGGCCTTCGCCGAGCTGGCGGGGGTGCGCGCGACCCTTGTCTTCTATGAGACGGGCCCGCGCCTGCGCGACAGCCTCCTCGACATGGCCGCAGTCTTCGGGCCCACGCGTGAGGCTGCGGTCTGCCGCGAGCTGACCAAGCGGTTCGAGACCTTCGTGCGCGCCTCGCTGGGCGTCCTGGCCAGCGACCCCACCCTGGATACGCCTAAGGGAGAGATCGTGATCGTGGTCGCGCCCGGCCGCGAGGAGGCCGCCTCGGCGGCTGACGCCGACACGGCCCTGGTGGAGGCGCTGGGCCGCCTCTCCCCGGCGGAGGCGGCCGGAGAGGTGGCGCGCGCGCTCGGCCTGCCGCGACGCGAGCTCTACCGCCGCGCCCTGTCCCTGCAGACACCGGGCAGGCCTGAGTGACGGCGCAGGCCGATCGCCCCCAGCGCCGTCGCGACCGGGGAGGCCGCGCCAGGACGCAGGGCCGCACCGCCGAGGTGGTGGCCGCCTTCTGGCTGATGGCCCACGGCTATCGCATCCTGGGCTTCCGCATGAAGCTGGCCGGTGTGGAGGTCGATCTCGCCGTCCGGAGGCGCGACGTGCTGGCCGTGGTGGAGGTCAAGCGCCGCCGCACCCTGCAGGCGGCGCTGGAGGCCGTCACCCCCGTCCAGCAGGCGCGCCTGCGACGCGCCGGCTCGGCGCTTGCGGCGCGGTCCCGGGCGGCGGGCGTGGTCCCTTCGGTGCGGCTCGATCTCCTGGCGCTCGCGCCGGGCCGGCTTCCGCAGCATGTCGCGGACGCCTGGGGAGACGCGCTCGGGACGAGGGAGGCCGGTCGATGGCCGTGACCCGGCGGCAGGCCGAAGACGCGCTGGCGGCGGCGGGGCGCGCGCCGGACGGCCGCTTCCCCCTCTACGAGGCGGCCCTGTCCTGCGCCCTGCATGAGGACAGCGCCCGTGACGCCGACGCCGCCCGACGCCTGGTCGACGAGGCGCAGGAGAGGCTCCGCCGCCGCCTGGTCGGGGAACGGCCCGACGACGCCCTTGGCGAGGCGTTGGGCGGCGACCTTCAGCTCAAAGGAGACCTGTTGACCCCCCACGATCCCGCCAACGCCGACCTGATCGCGGTGTGCGACCGCAGGCGGGGCCTGT
Source organism: Caulobacter sp. S45 (assembly GCF_903642205.1). GTDB lineage: Bacteria > Pseudomonadota > Alphaproteobacteria > Caulobacterales > Caulobacteraceae > CAHJWH01. The sequence goes on from NZ_CAHJWH010000001.1 coordinate 36,764, forward strand.
CGATCGCGCTGGGCCTCATCTACCTGGAGGCAGGGCGCCGGGCGGGGCTGACCCTTGCCGGCGTCGACTTTCCCGGCCACTTCCTGCTGCGTGTGGAGACGGGCGAGGGGCCGGTGGCGCTCGACCCGTTTTCCGGCGGCGCGGTGGTGATGCCGTCGGAGCTGACCCGCCGCGCCCTGTCCGCGGGCCTGATGCCCGGCGTCGGCGACCGGCTGGACGCGCTGATGGCGCCGGCCGGCGACCGGCAGATCGTGCTGCGGCTGCAGAGTCTGATCTTCGCCCGCGCCATGCGGGCCGGCGACCATGAGGGCGCCGAGCGGGCGGCGCTCCGGCGCGGGCTGATCGACCCCGGCGATCCCTGTCCCTGGCTCGACGTGGCTACCGCCCGGGAGGCTCAGGGCCGGCTGACCGGCGCCCTGGAGGCGCTGCATCAGGCCAAGACCCTTAGCGGGCTGGCGGCGGGCCCGGCCGAATGGGCGAGCTTGAGGGTTCGCCGCCGGCTGAACTGAGCTAAAGGCTTGCAGCCGTTTTCAGGAGGACCTGCGCCATGGCGCTGCGCGTCGCGATCCAGATGGACCCCATCGAGCTGGCCAACCCGGAGGTGGACACCACCGTCCTGATGGCCCTGAACGCCCAGGCGCGGGGCCACAGCCTCTGGGTCTATCAGCCCGAGCGGCTGGCGCTAGAGGACGGCCACGTCACCGCCCGCGCCCACCCGCTGGAGGTCCGAGCCACGCCCGGCGACCACTATACCCTGGGCGAGCCCGTACTGCTGGACCTGGCCGAGGACGTCGACGTGGTGCTGCTGCGTCAGGATCCGCCCTTCGACATGCACTACATCACCGCCACCCACATCCTGGAGCACATCCACCCCGAGACGCTGGTGGTGAACGACCCGGTCGAGGTGCGCAACGCCCCCGAGAAGCTGTTTGTCACACGCTTCAAGGGCCTGCAGCCGCCGACGCTGATCTCGCGCGACCTGAGGGCCATCGCCGAGTTCAGGTTGCGCTTTCCCGACATGATCCTGAAGCCGCTCTACGGCGGCGGCGGTTCCGGCGTCACCCGGCTGAAGCCCGGCGACGGCAACCTGGACGCCCTGCTGGAGCTGCATTTCGCCTTGAACCGCGAGCCGGTGATCTGCCAGGCCTTCCTGCCGGCCATAGCCCAGGGCGACAAGCGCATCCTGCTGGTGGACGGCGAGCCCGTGGGCGTGATCAACCGCGTGCCGGCCGAGGGGGCGGTCCGCTCCAACCTGCACGTGGGGGGGCGAGCGGAAGCGGTGGAGCTGACCGCCCGTGACCGTGAACTCTGCGCCACCATCGGACCGGACCTCAGAACCCGCGGGCTCATCTTCGTCGGGGTGGATGTGATCGGCGACTACCTCACCGAGATCAACGTCACTTCCCCGACCGGCGCACAGCAACTCAAGCGTTTCACCGGCGTGGACGCCACCGCGCTGATGTGGGACCGGATCGAGGCGTTGAGGGCGGAAGGCCACGCCGGACTTGGTCTGTTCCGGAATTAACCATCGCTTAAACACGTGTAGTTCCATTCTTGTTCTTGACGCCCTGCGTGTGCGTCGCGCAGGTTACGTGCAGGTTGCAGGGGCGGGTGATGGTCGCGCGGGTGGTCACCGTGGCGTTCGAAGGCGTGGAGGCGCGCCGGGTCGAGGTGGAGGTGCAGGCCAGCTCCGGCGTGGTCGCCTTCGTCGTGGTGGGCCTGGGTGACAAGGCCGTGGCCGAAAGCCGCGAGCGCGTGCGCGCCGCCTTCACCGGGCTGGGCCTGGCGCTGCCGGCCAAGCGGTTGATCGTCAACCTCGCCCCGGCCGACCTGCCCAAGGAGGGGAGCCATTACGACCTGCCGATCGCCCTGGCCATGATGGGCGTGATGGGCATCCTGCCGCCCGATGCGCTAAACGGCTGGATGGCCTTCGGGGAGCTGGGACTGGATGGCCAGATCGCCCCCACGGCCGGCGCCCTGCCCGCCGCCGTCGCCGCCTCCGAGTTCGGGCTGGGCCTGATCTGTCCGGAGGCCTCGGGGCCGGAAGCGGCCTGGGCCGGCGACGTGCGTGTCCTGGCGCCCCGCTCGCTCATCAGCCTGCTGAACCACCTCCGCGGGACCCAGGTCCTGGGCGCGCCCAAACCCGGCCCGGTGCTGGACGGCGGCGACTTCGCCGACCTCCGTGACGTCAAGGGCCAGGAGCAGGCCAAGCGCGCCCTGGAGATCGCGGCGGCCGGCGGCCACAACCTGCTGATGGTCGGCCCGCCGGGCTCAGGCAAGTCCATGCTGGCCCAGCGTCTGCCCGGCCTGCTGCCGCCGCTGTCGCCGCGCGAGCTGCTGGAGACCTCGATGATCCACTCGGTGGCCGGGCTGATCGCCAAAGGCGCGCTGACCCGGGCGCGGCCGTTCCGCTCGCCGCATCACTCGGCCAGCATGGCCGCGCTGACCGGCGGGGGCGCCCGGGCCAAGCCGGGGGAGATTTCACTCGCCCACAACGGCGTGCTGTTCCTGGACGAGCTGCCCGAATTCCACCCTCAGGTGCTGGATTCGCTGCGAGGACCGCTGGAGACGGGCGAGGTGATGGTCGCGCGCGCCAACGCGCATGTGCGCTATCCGGCCCGCATGCAACTCGTCGCCGCCATGAATCCCTGCCGCTGCGGGCACGGCGGGCCAGGCCGCGGCGCCTGCGGCAAGGCGCCCCGCTGCCAGCTGCAATACCAAGGCCGGGTCTCCGGCCCGCTTATGGACCGCATGGACCTTCAGGTGGAGATGCCTCCGGTCACCGCGGCCGATCTGGCCCTGCCTGCGCCCGCAGACGGCACCGAACAGGCGGCGAAGCGGGTGGCGCGCGCCCGCGAAATCCAGGTCGGCCGCCAGGAGGACCTTGGGGGCGCCCTCAACGCCCGACTCGACGGGGAGGCGCTGGAGCGGGTGCTCGGCATCGAGGCCAAGGCGACCGCCCTGCTCAACCAGGCGGCGGAGGTGCAGGGTTTCTCCGCCCGCGCCTTCACCCGGACCAAGCGGCTGGCCCGCACGATTGCGGACCTGGACGCCTCCGGCCCGGTGCAGCGGGTGCACGTGGCCGAAGCCCTCATCTACCGCAAACCCACTCTGCAGAACGGTCCTTCGCCCACCTTCCGCTCGGCGTTCGAGCCGCCGCCCGAAGGCTATCGTCACGATCAGCTCGACCCGGCCGCGGAGCCTACAAGCGATGCGGGTCGCCGCTAGGTTCGCTCAGGCGTGTTCGACCGGCTCCGCGGCGGCGCCTTCGGCCTCGGCGTTCGCAGCCAGGCTGCGGGAAAGCTGCAGGACGGCGCGGCGCAGGCGGGGTGACTTGATCCGGGCGTAGGTCTCCACGAGCTCCTCCACTCCGCGCATCTGCGCCAGCAGGGTCAGAATGGCGGGCGAGCGTGGCGTCGGATCGCCTTCGTCGGGCAGCAGAGTGGTCGGCGCGACCGACAGGGCGCGCGCCGACTTCACCAGCATGGAGGCGGAGATGCGGTTGGTCCCCCGCTCGTACTTCTGGATCTGCTGAAAGGTGATGCCGAGAGCACGCCCGAGCTGCTCCTGGGACATGCCGCGCGACTTCCGCAGCGTCCGAAGGCGCAGTCCCACGGCGACATCAATGGGATCGGGCCCGTTCGTGCCAGCGCGGTCGGCCATCTAAGCTCCTGGTCTGGACGCCATCCGCGGACGGCTATCGGGATGACCTTGTACAAAGCCGTACAGGCCAAGGTTCAAAACTGCGATCTGCCGCATCCCCTACGTGTGTTTGTGGTGATGGGATAGTCGCTCATCGTCTTGGGGCGGCGTTAAGGCGGAAAGGCTCAAACTTTCGGCATGTCGATCAGCGACCAGTCCGGCGAGACGCGTCCGTCCGGCCACCCTGAAGGCGGCTGGCCAGAGGGCGGCTGGCCAGAGGGCGGCTGGGACGAAGCACGCGCCCGCGCGCGCGAACGGGTGTTCGCCTTGCTGAGCCATGAGATCCGGACGCCTCTGAATGGTGTCATCGGCATGGCGGGGCTGCTCGCCTCGACACCCCTGGACGTGACCCAGACCGCCTACCTCGCCACGCTGCACGAATGCGCCGACCACCTGCTCGGCCTGGTCAACGACGTGCTGGACCTCGCCAAGCTGGAAGCGGGCCGGATCGATCTGGAGCCGAGCGCGACGGATATCGAGCACCTCCTGCAGGGTGTGTGCGAACTGCTCAGTCCCCGGGCGCATGCCGCAGGGCTGGAGATCGGCTGGGCGGTGGACGCCGGAGTGCCACCCTTGAACCTGGACGACGGACGGCTGCGCCAGATCCTGTTCAACCTCGCCGGGAACGCGGTGAAGCTGACCCGCGCCGGCGGCGTCCTGGTGAACGCCGATGTCGCTGGCCCGCTGGCCGCCGGTCGCCTGCGCGTGCGGTTCACCGTCTCCGACACAGGGCCAGGGCTGGATCCTCGCGACAGCGCCCGCATCTTCGAGGAGTTCGTCCAGGCAGACGCGGGTGAGCGCGCCGGCGGAGCCGGCCTGGGCCTCGCCATTGTCAAGCGGCTGGCCCAAGCCTTCGAGGGAGAGGTGGGGGTCGAGAGCAGGCCGGGTGAGGGCGCAAGCTTCTGGTTCGAGGCCGAGTTCGAAGCCGCAGGACCCGTCGCCGCCGAGAGCGGACTGGAAGGCCTGCGGATCCATCTGGCGACGCAGTCGCCTATCGTGCGGGCCGCCGCGGCCGGGCAGTTGCGCGCCTGCGGAGCCAAGCTGGCGCCGCGGGAGGCCTGCGATGTGCTGCTGGTCGACATCGGCGAGGATGCGCCCCGGCCGCACCCCGGCGACCCGCCGGCCCTGGTGCTCCTGGCGCCGGAGGCCCGCGGCCGCATCGAACCCCTGAGAGCGCTCGGCTACGCTGGCTACCTGATAAAGCCGTTGCGGCGGACCTCGCTCGCCGAGCGAGTCCTCGCGGTCGCCCGGCCGGCCACGCCGATCCCGGATGAGGGATCGCCGCGGGACGAACGCGCGACCCTAGGAAACACGACGGCGGGATTGCGGGTCCTGCTCGCCGAGGACAATCCGGTGAACGCCCTGCTGGCCCGGGCGCTGCTCAATCGCGCGGGCTGCATGGTGGATCGCGCAGCGGCTGGCGAAGAGGCGGTCTCCGCGGCCCTGGCGCGACCTTACGACCTGATCCTGATGGACATGCGCATGCCCGGCATGAGCGGCCTCGATGCGGCGCGGGCGCTCCGCGCGGCCGGCTGCACCACGCCGGTCGTGGCGTTGACCGCCAACGCCTTCGATGACGACCGCCGCGCCTGCCTCGAGGCTGGCATGGACGACTTCCTGACCAAGCCGCTGGATCCCGCAGCCCTCGAAGCGACGCTGGCGCGCTTGCGTCCGAACCCGCAGACCTCCCATACCTGAGGCGGGCCAACGCCGCCCCTCGCCTTGTGCGACGACTGAAGCTAAGCCGGTCGAGTGCAAGCCGTGCCTAAACACCCTGCCTCGGGACATCGTGGACGTCTGGGTCCCGGTGAGGTCCTCCGCGCCCTCGGCCGGCCCAAGGTCACAGTCATGCTGGGCCTCGGCTTTTCCTCCGGACTTCCCTTCCTCCTGATCGGAAATACTCTGAGCTACTGGCTTGGCGACAGCCACGTCAACCTGGCCCTGATCGGCTACCTGTCCTGGGTAGGACTGGCCTATTCGCTGAAGTTCATCTGGGGCGCGGTGGTGGACAGCCTGGGACCGCCGCTCGTGGGGCGGCTGGGCCGAAGGCGGGGCTGGATCTTGTGGGCGCAGCTCGGGATCGGCTTGGGGCTGGCGGGCATGGCCGCGAGCGACCCACATACCCGCCTAGCAGCACTTACCGGCTTCGCCCTGCTCACCGCCTTTGCGGCCGCGACACAGGATGTGGTCATAGACGCCTGGCGGATCGAATCCGCAGACGACGGCGAGGAGCTCGACCTGCTCACCGCGAGCTACAAGCTTGGCTATCAGGTCGCCGTCATCCTGACCGGGTCTGTGATCCTGCTGATGGCCGAGGCGGTGGGCTGGCAGACTGCCTACGGCGCCTTCGCCGGAGCGGTCGTCATCGGCGTCACCGCCACGCTGTGGGCCCGAGAGCCCGCACGCGCGAACGCCGTCCTGGCGCGGAAGGCGGCGGCTGGCCTTAGACCTTCGCGCATCTTCGACGCAGTCGTCGGCCCGTTCATCGCCTTCTTCCGGCAATGGGGGGCCATGGCGCTCCTGATCCTGCTGACCGTGAGCGCCTACCACCTCTCGGACTATCTGCGGGGCCCGGTGATCAATCCCTTCTATGTCCAGGTCGGCCTGCACAAGAGCGTGGTGGCCGGTGTGAGGCTGGCGATCGGGCTGCCTTCGACCCTTCTCGGGATCGCCGCCGGAGGCCTGTTCGCGGCCCGGTTCGGCCATATGCCGGCCTTGATCACCGGCGCTGTACTGCAGCCACTGGCCGTCGCCGCCTTCGCCTTGCTGGTCCTCACCGGGCCAAGCCTGCCGGTCTTCTCAGGCCTCATGGCCTTCGACGACTTCGTCATGAATTTCGCAGGCGTCGCCCTGATCGCCTACATGTCCACCCTGACCCAGGTCGGCTACACCGCGACGCAATACGCCCTGTTGACCTCAGCTCTCGCATGGTCCGGCAAGCTGCTGAAGGGATGGTCGGGCGCAGCGGTTCTGAGCCTCGATCACGGGCGTTCCTTGGAGCAGGCCTATGCGTTGTTCTTCTGCGGGGCTGGAGTGTTCGGAATCGCCGCCATCATCTTGTGCATTGCACTCGCATGGATGGCCCGCGGGCGACACCCGATCGCAGAGGCAGCCGGTCTTTAGGCTTTCGTGCAACGCGATCCTTGCCGAAGGCGAACACGGACGATCCTGAGCTCAGCCCTGGCCCCAGACCTTGCGCAGGGTCGCGTCCCGGCCGCATCCGGCGCGGTAGAGGTTGTACTCCAGCGCGTGGGTGTGAGCGTAGTCGCGGTGGTAGTCCTCAGCCGGCCAGAAGGCCTTCAGCGGCAGGATTGGAACGATGATCCTGCCGTGCTTCAGCTGCTTCTGAGCCTCCGCCTCGGACTGCAAGGCGACCTTTCGCTGCCGATCGTTGGCCACGAAGATCGCCGGCCGGTAGGACGGGCCGCGGTCGCAGAACTGGCCGCCATTGTCGGTGGGATCCACCAGCTTCCAGTAGCGGTACAGCAGGAAGCCGTAGTCGATCCTGGCGGGATCAAAGGTCACCTTGACCGATTCGTAGTGGCCCGTGGTCTCCGAGGAGACCTGCTCGTAGCTCGGGTGGTCCACCGCGCCCCCCGTATAGCCGCTCTGCACCGACACGACGCCGGGGATGGCCTTCATGTCATGCTCCATGCACCAGAAGCAGCCGCCGGAGAACACTGCGGTCTGCAGGGGCGCGGCCGCGACCGGGGTGGCGAGCGCCGCCGCTGCGAGACCCGCAGCGAAGACGAGCGCGATCAGGCGGAGGAGCGGCGCGGACACAGGCTTCATGGGGGTGTTACGTGGCCCGTCGTGCGCCGGACGCAAGCTCATCCCGTGCGCACGAAGTCCAGATAGACCGGCGCGATGTCGCCCAGTCGTTTGGCCTGGTACCGCGTCGGGACGTGGTCCGCCGGCGCCGTACGCCAGTCGTCGGCGCGACGGGCTGTCCACCGCAGGCGCGGTTCGGCGCGCAGCCGCTGCAGCGCGGAATTGGCGTAGTCCGCCCAGTCGGTGGCGAAGCGCAGCCGGCCGCCCGGCGCCAGCACCCTTGCAAGCTCCCCGACCAGGTCCGGCTGGATCAGGCGGCGCTTGTGGTGGCGCGTCTTGGGCCACGGGTCGGGGAACAGGATGAAGATGCGGCTCAGGCCCGCGTCCGGCAGGACGGCGATGAGCTCGCGCGCATCGCCGACATGCAGGCGCACATTGGTCAACGCGTCATCCTCGATATGGCGAAGCGCGCTCGCCGCCCCGTTCAGGAAGGGCTCCGCGCCGAGCAGCAGGTGCTCGGGATGACGCGCCGCCTGGCCCGCCAGATGCTCGCCACCGCCGAAGCCGATCTCCAGCCAGGTCTCCGTGGCGTCTGCACTCAATGCCCGAAGGTCGAGCGGGGCGGACAGGTCCAGCCTCACCGTGGGCAGCAGCGTCTCGATCAGGGCCGCCTGGCGGGGCTTGATCGGTCGCGCCTTGAGGCGGCCGAAGCTGCGGAGCGGACCGTGCGGCTGCTGGGGCATGGCTATACTCTAGCCCCTCCCCGTCGATGGGGGCCGAAGGGCTAGGCCAAGCCCTTCAGCTCATTCACGAGGTCGGTCTTCTCCCACGAGAAGCCGCCGTCGGCGTCCGGCTGGCGGCCGAAATGACCGTAGGCGGAGGTGCGCGCGTAGATCGGCAGGTTCAGCTTCAGATGCTCGCGGATCGCTCGCGGCGTGGCCCCGCCGATCAGGTCGGGCAGGATCGCCTCCAGCTTGGCAGGGTCGACCTGGCCGGACTCGTGCAGGTCCACATAGAAGCTGAGCGGCTTGGCCACCCCGATCGCATAGCTGATCTGGATGGTGCACTTGTCGGCCAGCCCGGCGGCCACGACGTTCTTGGCCAGATAGCGGCAGATGTAGGCCGCCGAGCGGTCCACCTTGGTGGGGTCCTTGCCGGAGAAGGCGCCGCCGCCGTGGGGCGAAGCGCCGCCATAGGTGTCCACGATGATTTTGCGCCCAGTCAGGCCGCAGTCGCCGTCCGGGCCGCCGATGACGAAGTTGCCGGTGGGGTTCACGTGCCACTCGGTCTCGTCGGTGACGAAGCCATCTGGGAAGACGCTGCGGATGTAGGGCTCCACGATCTGGTGCACGTCGGCGGGCGTCAGCCCCTCCTTGTGCTGGGTGGAGAGCACGATGGAGGTGGCGCGCACCGGGCGGCCGTTCTCGTAGAGCAGCGTCACCTGGCTCTTGGCGTCAGGCTCCAGCCCGCTCTCCTCGCCGCTGTGGCGCACCTCGGCCAAGCGCTTGAGGATGTTGTGGGAGAACTGCAGCGTCGCCGGCATCAACTCAGGCGTCTCGTTGGTGGCATAGCCGAACATGATGCCCTGGTCGCCCGCGCCCTCGTCCTTGTTGCCTGCGGCGTCCACGCCCATGGCGATGTCGGCGGACTGGGCGTGCAGGTGGCAGGCGTAGTCGGCCGTCTTCCAGTGGAAACCCTCCTGCTCGTAGCCGATGTCCTTGACGGCGGCGCGGACCTTCTCCTCCAAGTCTGCCACCACCCCCTCGGGGCCGCGCACCTCACCCGCGAGGATGATGCGGTTGGTGGTGACCATGGTCTCGCAGGCGACGCGGGCATAGGGATCGGAGCTCAGGAAAGCATCGACCACGGTGTCGGAAATGCGATCCGCGACCTTGTCGGGATGGCCTTCGGACACGCTCTCGCTGGTGAAGATGTAGGACGGTCGGCTCAAGGACGCTCTCTCCGCGGTCGTCCCCGCGGAAGGCAGGGGCCGAGGCACCATATAAAGCGATCCTTATATGTTCAAGCGGAGGGAAGGCGGCTGCCGCCCGGCCGCAGCTACTGGGCGTTCCCGGTGGTCGAAGGCTCGCCTGGAGGGGCTCCACGGGCTGAACCGCCGGGGGTGTTGAAGGTGCTGATGTCCTGGGCGTTTTCATCGCGAGGCTGCGGGTGGTTGATGGCCCCCATCCTCGGTGCATGCAGCAGCGTGTAACCGAGCAACAGAACCACAGCTGCACCCAGGGAGATCACCAGAATCCAGATGTTGCGGCCGGTTCTCTGGGCGCCGCGCGCGTCCGTGACCGTCACCTCCGGGCCTGGAGCGGCGTTCCTGTCCGGTGGCGGTGTCGACATGACGGCTCTCTCCCACGGTCCACGTCACCGCGTGATCCAGCGCAGCAAACGTCGTATCGGCGCCGCCGTTCCAGAGCCGGCCATCGCCCGCACTCCGCTCAGGTCGGCAAGGCGTGGATCACCACTTCCGTCTTGCGGCGGAGGGGGACTGGACGACCCTTGTCCGTCAGAGCACCGGTCTCGCCAGCCCCGTTCACCTCGAACTTGGGGGTCGGCAAGCCGGCGGAGGCCAGGGCCTTCGCCACCGTCGCGGCGCGGCGGCGGGACAGATCGAGGTTGTGGGCTACGCCGCCCGCCGCGTCGGTCAGGCCAAGCACGCTGACATAGCCGATCCGGCATCCGTGCACCTGGGCGGCTTCCGAGCCGATCACCTGATCCGCGGTGGCCGTCAGCTGGTCCGACCCCTCGGCGAAGTAGATCGGAAAGACCACGTCGGTACAGGACGGGCTGGTCCCCACCGCCATCGGCTTCAGCGGCGTGGACGCGCAACCGGCCAGCAACAGGGCCGCCAGCGCCGCGAGCCCCACGCCTGCGCCGGCTCCCATCGCCGCGACCTCGCTTCCTGATCTCAAGCGCATCATTCGCCTCGCCCCCAAACCGGTCAGCTCTTGGGCTGGCCGTTCTCCCAGAAGAACCGCTTCTGCGTCAGATCGTAGTAGTAGTAGCGGTTGTGCGCTTTGTCGAAATACTGATGGTGCGGGTCTCGGTGGTAGGTAGGGCCGCTGTCCGCCGTGGAGGTGTTGCCCAGGCGAGCCCAGTCCGGCCGGGCCACGTGGCGCACGGCGCAACCGCAAAGGCCGATCGCCAGGCACGCGGCGAAAGACACCCTCATCCGCCCCCCATAAGCGCACCCGCGTGCGGACTGTTACCGCCGACCACCTGCCGCACGATGTCGGAGCCTGCGCGCGAGTTCAAGAGGAACGCAGGTCTGCGCCATCCGTTTCGCAGGCATGGCAGAACTGCACCCCGACGCTCGCCTCACTCCCCACGTGCGGCTCGGCAAGGTGACGGCGGTTCTCAACGCCGCGTCCGGAAGCGTCGGCGCCGACGCAGCGGCCCGCATGAAGGCGATCGCCGCCCGGTATGGCCTTGATATCGAGCCGCGCGCCGTCCAGCCCGCCGGCATCGCCGATGCGGTCCGGGCGGCTGTGGCGGAGCGGCCTGACGCCTTGTTCGTCCTCGCGGGCGACGGCACCCTGGCCCTGAGTGCGGAGCTATGTGGGCCCGACGGACCCCTGCTCGCGGCCCTTCCGGGCGGCACCATGAACATGCTGCCTCACGCCTTGAACGGTCGCCGCGCGTGGCCCGAAGCCCTTACCGCCATCTTGGAGACGGGCCGAGAGCTCGAAGTCTCAGGCGGTGAAGTCGGCGGCCACGGCTTCTACGTCGCCGCGATCCTTGGGGCCCCGGCGCTATGGGCGGATGCGCGGGAGGCGGTGCGCAAGGGCAAGCTGAAGCTCGCAGTGCTGCGTGCACGTCGGGCGCTGCTGCGCGCCTTCAAGGGGCGGCTGCGGTTCGAACTCAACGGCGGGGAGCGGCGCAAGGCCGAGGCCCTGACGTTGATGTGCCCGCTGGTCTCCCAGGGGCTGGACGAGGACGTGGGGCTGGAGGCTGCGACGCTCGATCCGAAAGGGGCGCTGGACGGCTTCCGCCTGGGCTTCAGCACGCTCACCGGCGGGTGGCGGAACGATCCGTCGGTGAAGATCGAGATCTGCACCTCGGGGACGGCCTGGGCGCATGGGCGCGTTCCGGTGATCCTCGACGGCGAGCCACGCCGGATGGACCCACCGGTGAAGCTCGCCTATCGCCGGCGCGCCTTCCGCGCCCTGGTCCCTGGAGACTGCGAAGCCTTGCGAGCCCGAAGCGAGGTTGGCGAGCACGCCGCCCGCAAGGCCGCTCGTGGCGCCGCGGCGGTCGGGGTCGAGCGGCCGGCGGCGTGATGCGGGTCGTACAGCTCAGCGACATCCACTTCGGCGGCGAGGATGCGGCCGCCCTCGACGCGGCGACCACCTATGTGACCGCCGATCCGCCGGATCTAGTGATGGTGACGGGCGATCTGACGCTGAACGGCACCCCGCGGGAGTTCCGCTCGGCCGAGCTATGGCTGGCGCGCCTTCCGAACCCGCTGCTCGTCACGCCCGGCAACCACGATACGCCCTATTGGAACCTGCCGTTGCGCGCGCTCCAGCCGTTCAAGCGCTACCGGCGCTTTATCGGACAGCCGTCCGCTTCCCGCTATGACGTGGCGGGATTGCACGCCCGCACGATCAACACCTCACGTGGCGCCCAGCCCCGGTTCGACTGGTCGAAAGGCGCGGTGAGCCTCAAGCTGGCCTCCGCTGCGGCGGAGGCGATCACCGCCTTTCCCGCCGACGAGATCAGGATCATCGGCTGCCATCATCCGCTGATGGAGATCACTGGAACGCCGGTCACCGGGGGCGTGCACCGGGGCCAGACGGCGGCGAAGCTGTTCTGCGATCGCGGGATCGACATCATCCTGACCGGCCACGTCCACACTCCGTTCGCCGTGGCCCTGCCGTTCGGAGACGGCCAGACCTACGCCGTCGGGGCCGGCACGCTGTCGGTGCGCACCCGTGGCGCCCCTCCAGGCTTCAATGTCCTGGAAATCTCGCCAGGCTGCGTGGAAGTCACAGCCCTCGGCTGGATCGGAGCAGCACTGGAAATTCATCGCGTCTGGCGGCTGCCCCGCCGATCTGCGCCGGAGGGAGCTGCGCCTGAGCCGAAGCTTTCCCGTGCGGAGGTCGTCGTTCAGAACGAAGGGCCCAGCGCTGCCGCCGGGCCCTCCTGAGTTCCACCGCCGCTTGGCCCAGGGTTTCAGATGCCTCTACCCCGGACGAGGTGCATGACCAGAGAGACCAGGAACAGAACGAGGAAGATTACAAACAGGATGTAGGCGATGTTCGACGCCGCGCCGGCAATTCCGCCAAAGCCCAGCAGGCCCGCGACCAGCGCGACCACCAGGAAAATCAAAGCCCACCTCAGCATAGTCCGCCTCCCTCTCTGATCACGGATCCAGGACGAGGCGATCCCGCCGGCCTCCCATCCGCCCGCCCGTAAACGTACGTTGCAGGCGAGCGTTCCGACAGCCCCACGGCTACGCTAGAGACGGGGCAGCCCGGGACACGGAAGACATCCGGGCGGCAACGCGCAGGATCAGCCCCGCTTCCGTTCCGTACGAGGCTCAAGCACGCGTAAAACCGTGGAGACAAGGGTGGGATTGCGCCAAGCCAGCAGGCCCGCCGCCACCGCCGCACTCGCGGCGACCACCGGACGATCACTGACCAGATCAGTCAGGCGTTCCACCAGACTGCCCGACCCGTCCGCCGCCTTGCTCTTGGCTTTCAGATGCGGCCCTTTGGCCTTGCTGAACAGGAAAAGCGCCAGTACGCCGAGGACGATCGCTGCCGCAAGGGTGACGCAAGCCGCCGATCCTGATGGACCGATATAGGTCCGGAGCAGGGCGTAGAAGGCGAAAGCTGCCGACACTACCAGCACGCACGCCGCCGCCGCCATGGCGGCGAGCGCGATGACGAAGCTTACCAGCTTTGCGATCACCGGCGTCCGCCAGCAAACAGCAGGCCCAGCACAAAGCCAGCCCCGAGCGCAGCCAGCGTCGCGGTCATCGGCCGTTCCTGCACGCGCTCCACCATGTAGAGCTTGGCGGTGTCAAACTGGTCGCCGGCCTGGTCGGCGGCGTCACGCGCCTGATGCCGCAGCTGGTCTACGCCGTCGTCGAAGGCCTTGCGGGCGTCACCCTTCAGCTTGGGCAAGGCGCGGCGGCCTTCTTCGACCGTCTCACGGGCGCTGCGGGCGGTTTGACGCGCGCTGTCCAGGGTGCTCCCCACCTTGGATGCGACAGGATCTAAGGTCGAGGAAGCCGCCATCGCAAAATATCCTATCCAACTTGATGCGGCCTCGAAACGCGGCGCTGTAGCACCGGTTCCGCCTCCGATCAGCTAGGCGGCGACCTTGGGACGGGCGGGATGGAAGAACAGCGCCTGCCCGATCGCCGCCTTCACCGTCTCCGGCTGGAACGGCTTGGTGATCAGGAAGGTCGGTTCAGGCCGCTCTCCCGTCAGCAGACGCTCGGGGAAGGCGGTGATGAAGATGACGGGGACGTCGAAGCGGCCCAGGATATCCTTCACCGCGTCGATGCCCGACGATCCGTCCGCCAGCTGGATGTCGGCCAGGACCAGGCCGGGCGTGGCGCGCCCAACGGCCTCAACCGCTTCCCTGCGGGTCGAGGCGACATCCAGAACCTTGTGACCAAGCTCGCGGACCAACGCCTCGATGTCGGCGGCGATGACCGGTTCGTCCTCGATGATCAGCACCTCGGTAGCGAGCTCGGCGTCGATCTCGCCCTGCGCCTCGGAGATCAGCACCTCGATCTCCCCCGCGCTGGCGCCCAGGATCTGGCCCGCCTCCGATGGATTGAAGCCCTCCAGGGCGGTGAGCAGAAAGGCCTGCCGCGACCTTGGAGCGATGCGCATCAGCCGGCCGGACGCGTTGCCGGCCTCCATGCCGTTGTCGTTGCGGGCCTCAAGCTGAGCCCCCGTGCCATCCCAGATGGTGTGGAAGACGTGATACAGCGCCACGCGCGGCGTGAGGTGAGGCGGAAGCGACCGCTCCCCAGCGGCCAGGGCCTCAAGGGACGCCCGCACATAGGCGTCGCCTGCGCTCTGCTCGCCGGTTAGGGCGCGAGCGTAGCGCCGCATGTACGGCAAGTGCGGCGCCAGCCGTTCCAACAGACCCATACCGCCTCCAAACGAACCTTACAGAGATGACCTGTCGAGCCGTCTCACGCAGCCACGCTGCGTACGACGTGAGAGGCGGCTTCCCGTTTTGGAAGAGGCGCCTTCACGCGTCAATATACGGTCTATTCTGCGGAACCCTAGTCATGTCGGCGAGTTTTTGCCCATCGTCCCGCCAATCTCTGAGCGCGCTTCGAGGCGTACGAATGGACACCGACCATGAAGGACGACGGCCAGCCTCGCCAACCCGCAACCCCTGCAGCCGAGCCGACTCTGAATGAGGCCAGACTGCGTCAGCAGGCCATCGGGGTGAAACTGCGCCACATGTTCGACGAGATCGTCAACGAGCCTGTGCCACAAGACTTTCTTGATATCCTTCGGCGCGCCGATGATAAGGGTGGGGCTGGCGGTAAGGGCTGATGGTCCAACGTAACAATCTAGACGCCGCCTCCGAAGCCGCGTTCCAACGCGATCTCGTAGGCCTCATTCCCCACCTGCGCGCCTTCGCCCGCACCCTGTGCGGCGATGCCGCGGCGGCCGACGACCTGGCCCAAGACGCCACGCTGAAGGCATGGGATGCGCGGTCCAGCTTCCAGATGGGCACCAACATGAAGGCCTGGACCTTCATGATCCTGCGCAACCAGTTCTATTCCGAGAAGCGAAGGTCATGGCGGCAGTCCCAGCTCGACCAGGAGGCGGCGGAGCGGACCTTGGTGGCTGCGGACGACCCAGAAGCGCCCGTCGCCCTGGACGAGATGCGCCTGGCCATGGGCATGCTGCCGACTGAGCAGCGCGAGGCGTTGATCCTGGTGGGCGCGGGCGGCTTCGCCTACGAGGAGGCGGCGGACATCTGCGGCTGCGCCGTGGGGACGGTGAAGAGCCGGGTCAGCAGGGCCCGTCGCGCCCTGCAGGGCATTCTTGAACAGGGCGCCTATCACCGTGACGGCCGGGCGGCCGGCGAGGCCATGCGGTCCATCCTGAACGATGCGGAGCGGTTGAGCGGACCGCGCTGACATGGGCGCCTCCGGCCGCCTGACGATCCGCTTCCGACTGGGCCTGGCTCTCGCCGTGGCCCTCTTCCCCGTACTCGTCCTTGGCGCGCTTCAGGTCGCCACCGAGTTCAACCGGGAAGGCCACATCCGCCAGGTGACGCTCACCCAGGCGGCCACCCGGAGCGCGCTGACCGGCCGGGCGCGCATCCAGGGGGCGATGGCCCTGCTGGACACCTTGCGGCCGGAAGCGGTGGGGCTGGAGTGCACGCCACGCCTCGCCGCCATCCTCAATGAGCTGGACGGCTACCGCAACATCGTCCGGCTCGACGCCGACGGCCGGGTGGTCTGCGCAGGAGCCAGCCTGCCCGCGGCGAACAGGGCGAGCCTGCCCTGGTTCCAACGCCTGAAGGCCGGGACGCAGACCGTGGTGGCGCGATCACAGGCTGCGGGCGAGCCGGCCCTCATCGCCGCTACGCGCGCCGAGCGTCGCGACGGACATTTTGACGGGGCGCTGATCGCCTCCATCCTGCTCTCAAGTCTGAAGCCCGACCTGTCGGACCCGACGCTGCCGGCACGGACGGCGGTGGCTATTGTCTCAGGAGACGGGCACTACCTGGTGCAGACGGACCGGGACGCCTTTGCTCCGCTTCCGGCCGACTGGCGCGCCCGGCTGGCCCAGGGTCACAACCTTTTCACTGCCAAGGACGCGCAGGGCGCGCCGCGTGACTACGCCGCCGCCCAGCTGCTGAGCGGGGAGGCCTATGTCGTCCTGTCGGCTCCGGCGCCCGGCATCTTCTACTGGGCGCGGCTGAACCCGTTCAGCGCCATCGTCTTCCCCGTCCTGGCGTGGCTCGCGGCCTGGGTCGCTGTCTGGCTGGCTGTGGATCGCGTGGTCATCCGCTGGCTGCACTATCTCGACAGAATCGCCTCCATCTACGCCCGCGGGCGCTTCACGGTGCGCCCGCTGAAGGCCGAGAGGGCGCCGGCGGAGATCCGCGATCTGGCGCACACGCTGGACGCCATGGCCGACGCCATCGTCGCCCGCGACATGAGCCTTCGCGACTCCCTCGCGCAGAAGGACACTCTGATGCGCGAGATACATCACAGGGTGAAGAACAACCTTCAGGTCATCACCTCGCTGATCAACATGCAGCAGCGCGCCCTGACCGATCCGGCGGCCCGGGCGGCCATGTCGGACACCCGTCAGCGGATCACGGCTCTCGCCCTGATCTATCGCGCCCTCTACCAGGGTCCCGACCTGCGCAGAGTCGACGTCCGCCAATTCCTGGAGGAGCTGGTCGGCCAGTTGGGCGCAGGCGAGGGCGGGCGGCCCGCGCCCATCCGCACCGAATTGCATGCCGACGACCTGGAGATCGATCCCGACAAGCTGGCGCCGCTCGCCCTCTTCGCGGTGGAGGCGATCACCAATGCGCGCAAGCATGCCTTCGGACCGGAAGGCGGCTCCATCGACGTTCGGTTCCGTGTTCTGGGCGACGAGGTGGTGCTGGAAATCCAGGATGACGGCCAAGGCGACGCCGCCTCCATGCCCATTGCCGGCGTCGGCCGCACCCTGATGAGCGCTTTCGCGCGTCAGCTTCGTGGCCACACCGAGGTGGAGCCCGCCCCGCATTGCGGTGTGTGCGTGAGGCTCACCTTCCCGCGGCCTCAACTTCCTGAAGCCGAAGAGCTCCATGCCGGGAACCAGGCGGCGGCGTGATCGTTCAAGCTCGACCTTAAGGGGAGACATTCCAGATGCGTAAGATCATCGTTCTGCTCGTCGCCGCCGCCGCCCTCAGTTCGGCCGCGTGCAACACAATCGCCGGCGCCGGCAAGGACGTCAGTTCCGCTGGCGGTGCGGTCACCGACACCGCCCACGATGCGACCCCGCACTAAGATGCGCAAGCTCGCCATCCTCCTCGTCGCTGCGGCCGCTCTGACCACCGCGGCCTGCAACACCATCGCCGGCGCCGGCAAGGACGTCAGCGCCACGGGCGCGGCGGTCACGGACACCGCCCACGACGCGACGCCGCACTAGCGGAGCGTTCCCGAGTAAAGCTTTTGCAGCGCCCCACGGTCCGCCGTGGGGCGCCATCGGCGTTTTCCCGGCCATCTGAGGCGCCAATCCGCTTCACCTGCCGCGCCCGGCGCACTAAGCCGGACCGTCGTCAGGGTTGATCGCATGGCCGGAGTGGGCGTCGAACGGGCTGCAGATATCCGCGTGGTGGTGGCGGCTTCGGCTGCGGGCACTGCGTTCGAGTGGTACGACTTCTTCGTCTTCGTACCCTTGGCCACCATCATCTCGAGGGTGTTCTTCACAGGGCTGAACGAGTCCGCCGCCTACGTCTTCGCTCTCGGCTCCTTCGCAGCGGGTTTCGCTTTCCGTCCCCTGGGCGCGCTGATCTTCGGGCGCATCGGTGACCGGGCCGGTCGCAAGGGCGCCTTCCTGGTCACCGTCATCATGATGGGGGCGGCGACCTTCGCCATAGGCCTGCTGCCCACGTATCGGCAGGTCGGCCTGGTCTCGCCCATCGTCTTCATAGCTCTGCGCCTGATCCAGGGCATTGCGCTGGGCGGCGAATGGGGTGGTGCGGCCATCTTCATCGCCGAGCACTCGCCTGGCGGCAAGCGCGGCCAGTTCACCAGCTGGATCGGGGCGGCGGCCGCGTTCGGGCTGGGCGGAGCGCTGGTCGTCACCCTGACCGCCCGCGCCCTGGTGGGGGAGGCCGCGTTCGCCGCCTGGGGGTGGCGCATCCCGTTCCTGGCCTCGGCGGTGCTGGTGGCGGTATCCGTCTGGTTCCGGCTGAAGCTGTCGGAGAGCCCGGTGTTCCGGCGCATGCACGCGGAGGGCCGGCGCTCGAGGCGCCCCTATGCGGACGCCTTTCTCGATCCCGCGAACCTGCGCCGGGTGCTGCTGGCGCTGTTCGCCATCATGGTCGCCCAGGGAACGGTCTGGTACACGACCTTCTTCTACGGCCAGTTCTTCGTCGAGAAGGTGCTGAAGGTGGCGCCGGAGACGGTGAACGCCATCATGATCGCGCTCGTGGCGATCTCGGCCCCGCTCTATGTGCTGTTCGGGTCCTTGTCGGACCGGATCGGGCGCAAGCTCGTGATGGTGGGCGGCATGGTGCTGTTCACCGCCGCCCTTTGGCCCGGCTTCCACCTGATGACCAGCGCCGCCAACCCGGCGATGGCCGCCGCCCAGACGCGGGCGCCGGTCACCGTCATCGCCGACCCGCACGACTGCTCGCTGCAGTTCGACCCCGTCGGCAAGGCGCAGTTCCGCTCCTCTTGCGACATCCTGAAGAGCGCTCTGACAAACGCTGGAGTCAGCTACCGCAATCTACCCGGACCGTCCTTCCAAGCGGCGGTCGCCCGGGTGGGCGCGCTGACCGTCACGTCCCTGGACGGCCGCCCGCTGACGCCAGCCGGACTGAAGGCCGCCCAGGCCCAGGTGCGCGGCAAACTGCAGACGGCGCTGAAGGCGGCCGGCTATCCCGCGACCGCCGTAGCCCGGCACGCCGACGCCCCGCTAATCCTGCTGGTGCTGGTGGTCCTGGCGGTCGGCGCGACCGCGCTCTACGGCCCCCAGGCGGCGTGCCTGGTGGAGCTGTTCCCGAGCCGGGTGCGCTACACCGCGCTGAGCCTGCCCTACCACATCGGCACCGGCTGGGTGGGCGGCTTCCTGCCCGCCACCGCCTACGCCATGGTGACGGCCACGGGGGACAGCTATTTCGGCCTCTGGTATCCCACCGTGGGGACGCTGGTCAGTATCGTCTGCGCGATCCTGTTCCTTCCGGAGACCCGCGGGCGCGATCTGAACGTGTGAGAGGTGCCGCCTCCGTTATGGCCACTTCACCTCCGGAGGCATCGACGACAGGATGGAGTCCATGTTCCCACCGGTCTTCAGCCCGAACAGGGTGCCCCGGTCGTAGAGCAGATTGAACTCCACGTAGCGGCCCCGGCGCACCAGCTGTTCCTCCCGCTCCTCAGGCGTCCAGGGTTCGCCCATCCGGGCGCGGACGATCTGCGGATAGACGGCCAGCAGGGCGCGTCCGACATCCCGGGTGAAGGCTAAGTCGCGGCCGAAATCACCGCTGTCATGCCGGTCATAGAAGATGCCGCCGACGCCGCGCGGCTCGTTCCTGTGCGGCAGGAAGAAGTACTCGTCACACCAAGCCTTGTACCTGGCGTGCCAGGTGGGATCGTGCGGGTCGCAAGCGCTCCGCAACGCCGCGTGGAAGGCGATCGCGTCCGGCGCATCCTGCGACCGCTGCCCGGCCAGCAACGGGGTCAGGTCCGCGCCGCCGCCGAACCAGCTCTGCGTCGTGGCGATGAAGCGCGTGTTCATGTGCACCGCCGGGATCCGCGGACTGCGCATGTGGGCGATCAGGCTCACGCCGGTGGCGAAAAAGCGGCGATCCTCCTCGGTTCCGGCCATGGACTTGGCGAAGTCGCGACTGAACTCTCCATGGACGGTGGAGACGTGCACCCCCACCTTTTCGAACAGCCGGCCGTGCATCATTCCCATGACGCCGCCGCCGCCTTCGGCCCGGGCCCAGGGAGTCAGCACGAACCGCCCCGGGTCGCCCGGGTACAGGTCGGCCGGGGCCTCGTCCTCCATCGCCTCGAAGGTGCGGTGCAGCTGGTCGCGCAGCTCGGTGAACCAGGCGCTCGCCCGGGCTTTGCGGGCGTCCAGGTCGGGGGGAACCAGAGTGGCTGAACTCATCATATGCCTTTAGCGGGCGCCCGCCGGCTTTCCCAGCCAGGCCGCTGCATTGACAGGGTGCTCGACGCGCGCTCCAAGCCGGCCATGACGGACGTGCGTCCCGCCATCCAGACCATCGAGACGGGCGGTGGCGTGCTTAAGCTCGCGCCCGAGCTGCCGCTCAGGCTGGAGTCCGGTGGACGGCTGATCGGCGTCGAGGTCTCCTACAAGACCTATGGCAGGCTGAATGAGGACCGGTCCAACGCCATCCTCATCTGCCACGCGCTCACCGGCGACCAGCATGTCGCCTCGCCCCATCCCCAGAGCGGCAAGCCTGGATGGTGGACCCAGGTGGTGGGACCCGGCCGACCCATCGACCTGAACCGCTATTTCGTGATCTGCGCCAATGTGCTCGGCGGCTGCATGGGCTCCACCGGCCCTTCGTCGCACGATCCGGTCACCGGGCGGGTATACGGGCTGAACTTCCCGGTGATCACCATCGGCGACATGGTGCGCGCCCAGGCCGAGCTGCTGTCGGCGCTGGGGATCGAGACCCTGTTCGCCGTAGTGGGCGGCTCGATGGGCGGCATGCAGGTGCTGCAATGGGCGTCGGACTATCCCGAGCGCATGTTCTCGGCGGTTTGCATCGCCTCGGCCGCCCGCCACTCCGCCCAGAACATCGCCTTCCACGAGGTCGGCCGCCAGGCGATCATGGCCGACCCGGAGTGGCGCGGCGGCGACTACCTGCGCCTGGCCGTGCGCCCGGAGAAGGGCTTGGCGGTGGCGCGGATGGCCGCGCACATCACCTACCTGTCGGAGCCGGCGCTGCAGAGGAAGTTCGGCCGCGAGCTGCAGCGCGACGGCCTGTCCTGGGGCTTCGACGCCGACTTCCAGGTGGAGAGCTACCTGCGACACCAGGGCTCCAGCTTCGTCGACCGCTTCGATGCCAACGCCTATCTCTACATCACCCGGGCCATGGACTATTTCGACCTGGCCCTTCGCCACGGCGGCGTGCTGGCCCGGGCCTTCGCCCGGGCTCGCGAGGTGCGCTTCTGCGTGCTGAGCTTCACCAGCGACTGGCTCTACCCCACGACCGAGAGTCGCCACGTGGTGCGAGCCCTGAACGCGGCCGGAGCGCGCACCAGCTTCCTGGAGATCGAGAGCGACAGGGGCCACGACGCCTTCCTGCTGGATGAGCCGGTGATGCACGGCGCGCTGCAGGGCTTCATGGACTCGGCGGCCGATGCGCGGGGGCTCAGGCCATGATCCGCGAGGATTTCCGCGAGATCGCCCGCTTGGTGCGTCCCGGCGCGCGGGTGCTCGATGTGGGCTGCGGCGAGGGCGAGCTGCTCGACCTGCTCCGGCGGGAGAAGGACGTGGACGCCCGCGGCCTGGAGATCAGCTCGGACGGCGTGGGCGCCTGCCTGGCGCGCGGCCTGTCGGTGATGCAGGGCGACGCCGACAGCGACCTCGGCGAATTCCCGAGCGAGGCTTTCGACTACGCCATCCTGTCCCAGACCCTGCAGGCCGTCCGCCAGCCGCGGAAGGTCCTGTCGGACCTGATGCGCCTGGCGGAGCGGGCCATCGTGTCGTTCCCAAACTTCGGCCACTGGCGGGTGCGCGCGTCCCTGCTGGCGCACGGGCGCATGCCGCTGACCCGCGCCCTGCCCCAGCCCTGGTGGGCCACGATCAACATCCACCTGTGCACCCTGCGCGACTTCACCGAGCTCTGCGCCGACCTGGACCTGCGCATCGAGGCCGCCGTGGCGCTCAGCGAGCGTACCGCCCCCCGCGAGATTGACCCGACCCGGGCGCTGGACAATCTTCGCACCGAAACCGCCCTATTGCTGCTCAGCCGCACCCACCACGTCGCGCCAGCGGCTCCGGCGGCCGCCGGGTTGTTCGACTAGCTCAGCTCTCGATCCTGGCGCCCACCGGCACAGGCGACGCCACGCGGGCGCGCGGGACCCGCGCCGGCGCCACCGCGCCCCGCGGCTTGACCGCGAAGGTCTGCTTCACCGCCTCCATCAGGATCAGGCCGCCCATGGGCGCCCATAGCCTGGAGCCCGCCTGCTCGATGGGCTCTGCATGGCGGGCGAACAAGGGAAACGGCGGAGCGTACAGGCACATGGACCAGGCGGTAGGCTCCAGCCCTGCGTCGCGCACCGCCTCCTCCAGCTGGCCCCGCGAGAAGGGGCGTCCATAGCCGAAGGGCGTGGTCTCGCTCTGCGCCCACCAGCCGCGCCGGTTGGCGACCACCGCGATCAGCCGCCCGGACGGCGCGAGCACCCGGCGCACCTCCTTGAGCAAGGCCGTCGGATTTTCGCTCTCCTCCAGGGCGTGCACCATCGCCACACGGTCGAACAGGGCGTTCTGGAAGGGCAAGGAGAGGTCACCCGCCAGGCAGGCGAGATTGGGGTCGCCCATGGGCCAGGCCTCGACCCCCTGCCCCGCCGGCATGGCGGCCACCACCCGCCGCGCCAGGGCGTTGAACGGCTCGAGGAACGGGGTGGCGTAGCCGACGCCCAACACGTCGAGCCCGCGCGCATCGCCCCAGGCCTCCACCAGCTTGCGCTCAACCATGTCAGTGGCCGCGCGCCCCAGAGGGCCGGCATAGAAGGTGCGCAGGGTGGTGACGTCGCGGCGCATGAGGTCCGTTCAGGCGTTCGGGTGCTATATAAGCGCTCAGCGCCTGTGAAGACGAAAGGGTCGCCCATGCCGATCGAGGTTCGCCTGTTCCCCTGCCTGTCGGACAACTACGGCTATCTCGTGCGCGATACCGCCACCGGCGACACGGCGGCGGTGGACACCCCCGACGGTCAGGCGGTGCTGGGCGAGCTTCAGGCCAGCGGCTGGTGCCTTAGCCTGATCCTGAACACCCACTGGCACCCCGACCACACCCAGGGCAACGCTGACGTGCAGGCCGCCACGGGGGCGCAGATCGTGGGGCCGGCCGAGGTGCGCCGCGCCGCGCCGCTCGACCGCGAGGTGAAAGGCGGCGACGAAGTGGTGCTGGGGCGGACACGCTTCCAGGTGCTGGACACCGGCGGCCACACGCTGGGCCACATCAGCTACTACGATGCGGCAAACCACGCGGCCTTTGTCGGCGACACCCTGTTCGCGCTCGGCTGCGGGCGGCTGTTCGAAGGGACGCCGGCGATGATGTGGGACAGCCTGCAGCGCCTGTCCGCTCTGCCGGACGAGACGACCGTCTACTGCGCCCACGAGTACACCGCCTCCAACGCCCGCTACGCCCTCACCTTGGACAGGGGAGAGGCCCTGGCGACGCGAGCGCGAGAGGTGTTCGCCGCCCGCCAGCGGGGCGAGCCCACCGTGCCGACGAGCATCGGCGTGGAGAAGGCCACCAATCCCTTCCTGCGGGCGCTTGAGCTGGTCGGCGGAGACCCGGTGACGGCGTTTACGAAGATCCGAGCGGGCAAGGACGACTTCAAGGGCTGAAGCCCGGCTGACCTCCCGCCCTATAGCCCGTCGTGGGTCGGATCGAGCAGGCGGTGGGCATGGAGGATGAAGTAGCGCATCAGGGCGTTGTCGACGGTGGCCTGGGCGCGGGCCTTCCAGGCGGTGCGGGCGGTCTCGTAGTTCGAGAAGGCGCCGACGAACTCCACTCGGCTGGGGTCGCGGAACTCCTGGCCGCCGACCTGCTTCAGCTCGCCCCCGATCACCAGGTGCAGCAGGTAATCGCCTGTCTGGTCAGCCATGTGTCCGATCCGGGTTGCGCGAGCCCGGGCGTCAGACCCCGGCGGGCTGCTCGATAGGCGCGGTGCGGTCCAAGATCAACGGCGCCACGCCCGGCGCGGCGCAGACCAGGCCGGGGTTGCGCGCCAGCTGCGTGTTGAACATCAGCGGGCGCCCGTTCTGATCGCACGACACGGCCCCCGCCTCGCGCGCGATCAGGTCGCCCGCGGCGATGTCCCAGTCGTTCTTCCAGCCCATGGACACCGCCGCGTCAAAGCGCCCCGCCGCCACCAGCGCCATGCGATAGGCGAGCGCGCTGCGCTGGCCGACCCGCATCGCCGGCCAGGCCCGCGTCCACCGCCGCCCGTCGAAGGTGTGGGCAGGGGCCAGCATGGCGCAGTCCTCCAGGCGGCAGGCCTCGCTGGCCCGGATAGGATCGCCGTTGCACGAGGCGCCTCCCCCCTCAACCGCCGCGTAGAACTCGTCCAGAGCCGGGGCGAACACCACGCCGGCCACGGGTCGGCCGGCCTGCACCACCGCCACGGACACCGCGAACCAGGGCTTGCCCCTGACATAGGCGGTGGTGCCGTCGATGGGGTCGACGATGAAGACCCGCCCGGCGCCCAGGCGGCACAGGTCGTCGGGCGTCTCCTCCGACAGCCAGGCGTAGTGCGGGCGCGCCTGCAGCAGCTCGCGCTGCAGCAGGGCGTCCACGGCCAGGTCGCCGTCGGTGACCGGCGAGCCGTCCGCCTTGCGTTCTATCTTCAGGCCGAAAGCGCGCCGGTCGAGCGCCAGCCGACCGGCGACGCGTACGACCTCCCCGATGAGGGCGAGGTCCTCATGCGCAGAAACGTCGCCGTCCGCGGTCGCAGTCATCGGCCCGCGATGGCCAGCCCATCGACGAGCAGGGAGGGCGAGTTGTTGGCGCCGCGGAACTCCAGGTCGGAGCCGGGGACCAGGCGGGCGTAGATGTCGAGCAGGTTGCCGGCCACGGTGATCTCGGTCACGGGATAGGCGGGCTCGCCGTCCTCGAACCAGACCCCCGACACCCCGGCCGACCAGTCGCCGGTGTTGGCGTTCAGCGAGGGGCCGAACATGGAGGTGACCAGCAGGCCCTCGCCCGCATCCGCCATCAGCTGCGCCAGGGAGGCGGAGCCGGGCTGGACGGTGAGGTTGTGGGTCGACACGCCCGGCGGTCCGGCGAGCCCGCGCGAGGCGTGGCCGGTCGTCTCCAGCCCGAGCTGGCGGCCGGACGATGTGTTCAACAGCCAGGTGGTGATCACGCCGTCCTTGACCAGGGCGCGTTCCACCACCGCCACGCCCTCGTCGTCGAAGGCCGCCGAGCCCAGGCCGCGCCTGCGGAACGGATCGTCGATGAGGGTCACCGCGGGCGAGAACACCGCCTGGCCGAGCCTGTCCTTCAGGAACGACACGCCCCGCGCCACGGCCGGTCCGGAGATCGCGCCCACGAAGGGGCCGATCAGCGAGCCCGCCTGGCGGTTCTCGAAGATGACCGCGGCCGTGCGGCTGTCGATCTTGCGCGCGCCGACACGGGCGACCGCGCGGCGCGCCGCCTCGGCCCCGATCGCCTCGGGCTCGGGCAGGTCCTCCGCATGGCGGGTGGAGCGGCCTTCGCCGCCCCGCTCCATGCCGCTCCCCTCGCCGGCGATCGCCGAGGCCGAAAGCGAAAAGCTGGACGCGGTCACCCCGCCCTCGAAGCCGCCGCTGGTCACCAGCGCCCAGCCGCCCTGGCTCCAGCCGGCCGACGCGCCGTCGGTGTTGGTGACGCCGGGCGTCTGGCGCACCACGTCCTCGGCCGCCCGGGCGCGGGCCTCCAGGGCGTCGGCGCCGTACTCGGTCGCGTCGTGGAGGTCGAGGTCGGGTCCCGGTCCGCTCGCCAGCCGCTCGGGCGGCGCGAACCCGGCATAGGGGTCCTCGGGCGCCACCCGGGCCATGGCCACGGCCCGCTCCACCAGCTTGGCCCGGGCCGCCGCCGACAGGTCGGAACCGGAGACCACCGCCTGGCGCCGTCCGACGAAGACCCGCAGGCCCAGGTCGCGGCTCTCCTCGCGCTCCACCTCCTCCAGCTCGCCCAGCCTCACGGTCACGCCCAGCGAGCGCCGGTCCGCCATCGCCACCTCGGCGGCGTCCGCGCCGGCGCGGAGCGCGGAGGCGACCATGTCGTGCAGCAGCTCGCGATCCATGCGGGGTCCGGTCTCCGGTGAAGGGCTTGGGAGGTCGCGATATGGCCGCCGGTTCGAGCCCCTGCAAGCGCCGGGCGCGCCTGGCCCCGTGGAGCGGCCCTTGCGGGAACGACGCGGGAAGGCGAGAGCGGACCTTCCATCCCGGAGGCCTCATCGATGCGCCGCATCCTGGTGCTCGGCGCCACGAGCCTGATCGGCCGCCGCCTGATCGCCGCACCGGCCCCGCCGGGGAGCGGCTTCGTCGCGCTCAGCCGCCGGCCGCCGGCGCACGGCCGGGGCGCCCCGGACGAGGTGAGATGGATCGCAGCTGACCTCGGCGATCCGGACCTCGGCCGCCGCCTGCCGGAGGTGGACGCGGTGCTCAGCCTGTCGCCCATCTGGCTGCTGCCTGCGGCTTTGCCCGCCTTGCTGGCTACGGGCGCAGGGCGGCTTGTGGCGGTGTCCTCCACCAGCCGGTTGACCAAGGCGGACTCGTCCGTCGCCGGGGAGCGCGAGGTGGCGGCCCGGCTGGCCAGGGGCGAGGACGCGGTGACCGCCGCCTGCGACGCGGCCGGCGTGGCCTGGACGATCCTGCGCCCGACCCTGATCTATGCGGAGGGCGAGGACCGCAACGTCTCGCGCCTGGCCGGCCTGATCGACCGCTTCGGCGTGCTGCCCCTGGCCGGGCGCGGAGAAGGCCTGCGCCAGCCGGTGCACGCCGCCGACCTCGCGCGGGCGGTGCTGCAGGCCCTGGACGCCCCGGCCGCCTCCGGCCGCATCTATGCCCTCCCGGGCGGCGAGACGTTGAGCTACCGCGCAATGGCGGTCCGCATCTTCCAGGCGCTGGGCCGGCCGCCGCGCCTGCTCAGCCTGCCGCCGCCGCTATGGCGGCTGGGCCTGGCGCTGGCCTCGCCCGTCCTGCCGGGCGCGACGGCGGCCATGGGCGCGCGCATGAGCGAGGACCTGGCCTTCGACGCTGGCCCGGCCATGCGCGACTTCGGCTATGCTCCGCGCCCATTCAGACCCGCGTTTCCGAGGGCTTTGACCAGCCGGCGCTGATCCGGCCGGACTTCAATCCGAGGTGTGCACCGCCAGCGCGCCAGGCGCAGACCGGACAAACGAATAATCGTTGAGGGTGGACTTCCGCCTTTCTTAGGGCTTGCCACTGCAGTCGGCGGGGCAACAGTTCCCTGATGTCTTCCAGGAAACTGCGCGGATCTTGCGGCGCGAGCACACGATCAAAGGTTGCCCGCGTCGCTGGAAGCTGAACCTGGTCGGGGGCGAGAACCCGGGCCGGGCGGACCTTTATGAGCGGCTGAACGGCTAGCTTCGCGCTCTGGACGCCTGGAACAAGTCCGGACGCCCGGAACAAGTCTGGGCGAGACGGGACTGGCGGCTCTGGTCGTCTTCGATCAGCAACCGCCCGCCGCATAGCCGACCCTCTCAGCACACGGCGTCGTTCCTACGCCAGCGCGTATACCGCGGTGCGCTTGACCTCCTGGTCCTCAAGCTCGCGGGTGGTCTGCACCTGGTACTCGGCCAGGCGCTGCAGGCGGGCGTGGGGCAGGTAGGTGCGGCCGGGGTCGCCGATCAGCACCGTCGCGCCGCCGGCCTGGGCCGTGCGCAGCCAGGCCTCGACCCGCTCGGCGACCGGGCGCTCATAGCAGATGTCGCCGGCCAGGATCACCTGCGCCTCGCGCGGGGGCGGGCCGTCGAGCAGGTCGGCGCAGGTGAAGGCGACCTGCACGTCGTTGGCCTGCGCGTTCAGCGCCACCGCCGCGGCGCAGACGCCGTCGATGTCGCAGCCCCGGGCGCTCGCCGCCCCCGCCTTCATGGCCGCGATGGCCACCAGGCCCGAGCCGGTGGCGAAGTCCAGCACCCGCCGGCCGGCGACGACGTCGGGATGGTCAAGCACGTAGCGGGCCAGCGCCTGCCCGCCGGCCCAGGCGAAGGCCCAGAACGGCGGCGGCAGGCCGAGCTCGCCCAGCCGCTCCTCGGTCAGCCGCCAGAGCGGCGTGACCTCGTCGGCGAGGTGCAGGGCGATCTCGGGCGTGTGCGGCGGGCGCTGGAGGCGGGTGTTCTCCAGGACGAAGGCGCGCGGGTCTGAGATCACCGGCCCGTCACCGGCGAAGCGCCGTGAGCGCCAGGGCCGCGAACAGCAGCAGGCCTGCGTCGCGGTTGGACTTGAACAGCCGCAGCGCCAGGGCCGCGTCGTCGGGCCGCAGGCGCCGGACCTGCCAAGCCAGGTGCGCCGCAAAGCCCAGGGCGAGCAGCAGGCTCCACGGCGTGCGCACGGCCAGGCTCACCGCCAGGACCGAGGCGAGGGTGTAGAAGGCCGCCACCCCGCGCCGCATTTGAGGTCCGAGCCGGCGCGCGCTGGACTTGATCCCGGCCAGGGCGTCGTCCTCGATGTCCTGCAGGGCGTAGATGGTGTCATAGCCCAGCGTCCAGGCCACGCCGCTGGCGTAGAGCACCGCCGCCGGCCAGCCCAGCCGCCCCTGCACCGCCGCGTACCCCAGCAGCGCGCCCCAGTTGAAGGTCAGGCCGAGCCAAGCCTGGGGCCACCAGGTGATCCGCTTCATGAACGGGTAGGCCGCCACCAGGCCGAGCGAGGCCACGCCCAGCAGGATCGCGGTCAGGTTCATCGTCAGCAGGATGCAGAAGGCAAGAAGGCTCAGCCCCACCAGGAAGGCCCAGGCGCCCCTGACGGAAATCACCCCGGACGAGACGGGCCGGGCGGCGGTGCGCGCCACTTGGGCGTCGACATCTCGATCGACGATGTCGTTGAAAGCGCACCCCGCGGCGCGCATGGCGGTGGCCCCGAGCGCGATCAGCAGCAGCAGCCGGAGGTCCGGCCAGCGCCCGGCCAGGGCGTCGCCGAGCGCCACTCCCTGCCAGCCCGGCAGCATCAGCAGCCATATGCCCGCCGGCCGGTCGAAGCGGCCGAGCTTGAGCCAGGGCCGAAGCCGCGGCGGCGCAAGGCGGTCGACCCAGTTGCCCCGGGCGGCGTCGGGCAGCGGGGCGGTGGTCATCGGCGCGTGCGGCTCCTCGTCCCGTCCGCGCTGGTGGCGGCGGTTCGCAATCGGGGCGTTCGGGTCCATATAGAGGCTCCCACCCATTTCGTCGCTTCGAGCCCCACGCCCGCCATGCAGAGCCGCAACCCCTTCTTCGACGAGGCCGCCAAGGTCATGGAGCAGGCCATAGGCCTAGCCCAGGCCGCGGGCGAGGAGGCGAAGTCCGCTCTGCGCGCCCAGGGCGACCGCATGGCCGTCGAGCTGGACCTGGTGCGCCGCGACGAACTGGAGGCCATGCGCGCGGTGCTCACGGCCGAGATCGCCGAGCTGCGCGCCGAGCTGGCGGCGCTCCGACCTGCGGGGCCGGGGCCCTCGGCGCCTGTGTCGATTTCCCCCGAGGCGTGACGCGTGTTGAGCGGTTCGCCGCGAGTCAGCTAGTCTCCCCCTCGATGCGCCGCGGTCCGGCCTCGCGTCTCCCGCGCGTGGCCGTGGCGTCAGGATCGTAACCCATGGACACGCCTCACAACGAAGACGTCGAAATCGGCTTCGATCCGCTGGACGTGGTCGAGCGCGTGCTCGACGCCGAGAACCTGGAGTTCGACCGCACCGAGGACGGCGACCTGGCCTTCGCGCTCTCCGGCGACTGGAAGGACTACGAGCTGTGGTTCGCCTGGCGGCCGGAGGCGGACTGCCTGCAGCTGTGCCTGTCCATCGACATGAAGGCCGAGAAGGACCGGCGCGCGGCGATGTGGGAGCTGCTGTCCCTGATCAACCAGCGCGTCTGGATGGGCCACTTCGAGTGCTGGGCCGAGGATGGCGAGGTGGTGTTCCGCCACTCCATGTCCATGCCGAGCGGGGAGCGCCCGACGCTTGGCCAGGCGGCCAGCATGATCGATGCGGCGGTGGAGGCGGCGGACCGCTTCTACCCGGCCTTCGACTTCCTGCTCCGCGGCGCGAAGTCGCCGGATGATGCGATGGCCGCCTGCATGTTCGAGACCCAGGGGCAGGCCTGAGGCTGGCGAATGGCGTCTGCGCCGCTTAAGTGAGCGGCATGGGCGTTTTCATCGACATAATGATCGCGATCGCCATGCTGGCGGTGGTGGCGAGCCTTGGGCTCGGCATCTTCTCGTTCCTGAAAGGGGGCGAGATGGGGCGTGAGAACTCCAACAGGTTCATGCGCTACCGGGTGATGAGCCAGGCGGCGGCCATCGTGCTGATCACCATAGGCTTCATGTACAAGATGGGTCATCACTAGGCCCTGAGGCCGGAGAGCCCGCCCATGGTGGTGCTGAACAGGATCTACACCCGCACCGGCGACGCCGGCGACACGGGCCTGGCCACCGGCGAGCGGGTGAAGAAGTTCGACGGCCGGGTGGCGGCCTATGGCGACGTGGACGAGGCCAACGCCTGCGTCGGCCTTGTGCGCCAGCACACCGCCGATGACCCGGCGCTCGACGCGATCCTGGCGCGGGTGCAGAACGAGCTGTTCGACCTCGGCGCCGACCTCGCCACGCCGGAACGGGAAGGCAAGCCGCTGGGCTGGGAGGCGCTGCGCGTCACCGCCGCCCAGGTCGATCGTCTGGAGGCCGACATCGACCGGCTGAACGAGGCGCTGTCGCCGCTCACCTCCTTCGTGCTGCCGGCGGGGACCGCGGCGGCGGCGGCCCTGCACTTGGCGCGCACGGTCTGCCGGCGGG
>NZ_CAHJWH010000002.1 GCF_903642205.1 Caulobacter sp. S45
CCGCTGGAAGCTGAACCTGATCGAGGGCGAGACCCCGGGCTGGCGAACCTCTACGAGCGGCTGAAAGGTTAACGTCATGCTCTGGACGCCCGGAATACGTCCGGGCGAGACGGGAGTAGGAGGGCCGCTTTGGAGCCGCTGTCGTCATTGTGCTTGCGCCGTCAAGCGGAACCCAAGCCCGCCGCCCTCACGCGAACACCGCCTCCACCGCCGCCCGGCTCAGCCTTCGCGCCCGCAGGCCCATCTCCAGGGCCCGCGCCAGAAAGAGGCCCAGCGCCAGGAGCAGGAAGGCGTCCTGGATCAGGAGGGCGGGGAGGTGGTAGGCGGCCTCGAGCTGGCCGGCCAGGGTGCGCATCAACGCGCGCACCAGCACCAGGGCGACGATGAAGACCATGGCCAGCGGCGAGGCCTTGGCCCGCACCGCGCGGGTGGTGGGATCGACCTCCAGGTGGATGGTGGCGCCGCTGACCCAGCCGAGGCCGAACCCCGCCGCGAGCGCCAGGGCGAGCCACAGCCACTGCATCCCCTCGGGCGGGTGCGCCGCCAGGGTGAAGACGGTGAGCGCCAGGAACAGGGTGGGCAGGACCCAGATGTACTGCAAGCGGAACGGCCGGCTGGCCATGGCGCGGCGCATGCGCAAGGCCAGGAACACCAGGAAGACGGCGCCGCCCACGACGTAGGCGACCAGCCGTCCCGTCTGATCGTGCATCCCACATCCCCCCGGACCTGCGCACGCAAGGGTAGCGGATGGGGCGGGCAGGGCAAGGGGCGGGCTTCCCCTCCCCTGCGCAGCGGGGGAGGTGGCGCGATGCGGATACGCGCCGTGACGGAGGGGGCGTAACCGCCCCGGCAGCATCAGGCTTGGAAACGGTGACGGCCCCTCCACCGTGCTGCGCATGGTCCCCCTCCCCCGCTGTCGCAGGGGAGGAGAAGACGGCGTCTAGCCCGCGAAGGGGTCGTACATCAGGATGGTGTCGTCGCGTTCGGGGCTGGTGGAGAGGAGGGCGACGGGCGCGCCCACCAGCTCCTCGATCCGGCGGACGTACTTCACCGCCGCGGCGGGCAGGTCGCGCCAGGACCGGGCGCCCTGGGTGCTGTCGCTCCAGCCTTCCAGGGTCTCGTAGATCGGGGTGGCTGCGGCCTGGTCGGTCATGCCGGCGGGCAGGTGGTCCAGGACGCGCGTCTCGCCGATGCGGTAGCCGGTGCAGATCTTCAGCTCGTCCAGGCCGTCCAGCACGTCGAGCTTGGTGAGCGCCATGCCGTGGATACCGTTGATCGCGACGGTCTGGCGCACCAGCACCGCGTCGAACCAGCCGCAGCGGCGCGCCCGGCCGGTGACCACCCCGAACTCGCGCCCCACCGTGCCCAGGTGCCGGCCGACCGCGTCCGACAGCTCGGTCGGGAAGGGGCCGGAGCCGACGCGGGTGGTGTAGGCCTTGACGATGCCGAGCACATAGCCGACCCGCCCCGGGCCGACGCCCGAGCCCGCCGCCGCCTGGCCCGCCGCGGTGTTGGAGGAGGTGACATAGGGGTAGGTGCCGTGGTCGACGTCGAGCAGCGTGCCCTGCGCGCCCTCGAACAGGATCCGCTTGCCGGCCTTGGCCAGGGTGTCGAGCACCCGCCAGGCCGGCTTGGCGTAGGGTAGCACCCGGGGCGCGAGCGCCAGCAGGTCGGTCCGGAGCGCCTCGGCGTCGATCTCGGGCAGGTCCAGGCCGCGCCGGAGCGCCCGATGGTGGGCGAGCAGGCGGGGGAGCTTTAGGTCGAGCGCGGCCGGATCGGCAAGGTCGGCGACGCGGATGGCCCGCCTGCCCACCTTGTCCTCATAGGCGGGCCCGATCCCGCGCCCGGTAGTGCCGATCTTGGCGGCGGCGGCCTCGCGCTCGCGCGCCTGGTCCAGGTCGCGGTGCAGGGGCAGGATCAGGCAGGCGTTGTCGGCGAGCGTCAGGATATCGGGGCTGATCGCTATGCCCTGGCCTTCGAGCTTGGCGATCTCCTCCAGCAGGTGCCAGGGATCGACCACCACGCCCGAGCCGATGATGGACGGCTTGCCCTGGACCAGGCCCGAGGGCAGCAGGGACAGCTTGTAGACCTTCTCGCCGACCACCAGCGTGTGGCCGGCGTTGTGGCCGCCCTGAAAGCGCACCACCACGTCGGCGCGGTTGGACAGCCAGTCGACGATCTTGCCCTTGCCCTCGTCGCCCCACTGGGCGCCGACGACGGCGACGTTGCCCACCGCTAGAACAGGCCGCCGAAGCGGTACAGGACCCGGCCGCCGAAGGTGTCGAGCCCAGGGTTGCGGCCGCCGAAGCCGGCGTTGGAATAGTGGTCCCAGGAGGCTTCCACCGCGAAGTGGCGCGACAGGTCGTAGCCGACGGTGAAGTTGGGGTTGAACACGAAGTCCGATCCCATGGCCTTGTTCCTGTTGTAGATTTTCAGGTCCTGCTGGTAGAGGACGTTCTGGGCCGGGGTGGTGGGCAGCGGCGTGCTGTCCGGGTTGAAGTGGTCGGGATAGGTATTGTAGCCGTCCACATAGGCTCCGCCGAGCCCGAAATCGCCGTAGAACCTGCTGTGGAACAAGTGGTGGCGCCACTCGATGCCCAGGGTGAAGAAGTTGGTGCGGCTGTCGGTGTTGATCTGCGCCTTGGCGTAGAACATCGGGTTGAGCAGGTAGTCGATATGGAAGGTCCTGGTGCGGTAGAGCAGCTGGACGTCCTCGGTGCCGCTCTCGTGCGGGGTGCCGGACACGCCGAAGCTGGTGTCGTGAGCATAGACGCCGACGCCCACCTCGTCCGCCAGGGCGGGCGCCGCCGACAGCAGGGCCGCGGCCGCCACGGTGAGGGCCAGGGCCCGACGCGATCTACCCATATGCAAGTCCTCTGGCGGCCCCAAGGGCGGCGCTACGAAACCGGCGTCATAAAGCGACAAAGCCGCCGCATGTCCAGCCGGACGGCGGCGTGGCGGCCCGCTGCGCGACGTGCGTGTCAGTGGCGGAACACCCGCACGCCGGTGAAGGCCATGGCGACGCCGCGCGCGTCGGCGGCGGCGATCACCTCGGCGTCGCGGATGGAGCCGCCGGGCTGGATCACCGCGGTCGCGCCCCCCTCCACCGCCTGGATCAGCCCGTCGGCGAAAGGGAAGAAGGCCTCCGACGCGCAGGCCGAGCCGTCGGCGAGCGAGCCCGGCAGGCCTGCGGTCTCGGCGGCTTCCCGGGCGCGCAGCGCGGCGATGCGGGCGCTGTCGCGGCGGTTCATCTGGCCGGCGCCGATGCCTGAGGTCTGCCCGTCCTTGGCATAGACGATGGCGTTGGACTTCACGTGCTTGGCGATGGTGAAGGCGAACAGCATGTCGGCGACCTCCGCGTCGGTGGGCTGGCGCTTCGTCACGATCTTCAGGTCGGCGGGCGTGATGCGGGCGCTGTCGCGCGACTGCACCAGGAAGCCGCCGGCCACCGAGCGGAACACCTCTCCCGCCGCCCGCGGATCGGGCAGGCCGCCCGTGGTGAGCAGGCGCAGGTTCTTCTTCGCGGCGAACACGGCGATGGCGTCCTCGTCGGCCTCGGGCGCGATCACCACCTCGGTGAACACCTCCACGATCGCGCGCGCCGCCGCCACGTCCAGCCGGCGGTTCACGGCCACGATGCCGCCGAAGGCCGAGACCGGATCGCACTGCAGGGCGCGCCGGTAGGCCTCAAGCAGGCTCCCGCCCACCGCGACCCCGCAGGGGTTGGCGTGCTTGATGATGGCTACGGCGGCGTGGTCGGCGGGATCGAACTCGGCCACGAGCTCGAAGGCGGCGTCGGTGTCGGCCACGTTGTTGTAGCTGAGCGCCTTGCCCTGATGCTGGCGCGCCGCGGCCACGCCCGGCCTCGTGGCGCCCAAACGGTAGAAGGCGGCGGCCTGGTGCGGGTTCTCGCCATAGCGCATGGTCTGCAGCCGCTCGCCCGCGATGGCCTTGCGCTCGGGGAAGGCGTCGCCGAGCTGGCCGGCGAACCAGGTCGAGATGGCGGCGTCATAGGCGGCGGTGCGGGCGAAGGCGCGGGCGGCCAGCCTCTTGCGGAGTTCCAAGGTCGTGGCGCCGTCGGCCTGCAGGGCGGCGAGCACCTCGGCCATGGCCTCCGGGTCGGTGCAGACGGCGACACAGCCGTGGTTCTTGGCGGCGGAGCGGATCATCGCGGGGCCGCCGATATCGATGTTCTCCACCGCCGTGGCGAAGTCCGCGCCCGCCGCCACCGTCGCCTCGAACGGGTAGAGGTTGACGTAGAGCAGATCGATGCCGCCGATCCCGTGCTCCGCCATGGCCTGCGCATGGGACGGGGCGTCGCGGACGCCGAGCAGGCCGCCGTGGACGACCGGGTGCAGGGTCTTGACCCGGCCGTCCATCATCTCGGGAAAGCCGGTCAGCTCGGCCACGTCGCGCACGGGCAGGCCGGCGGCGGCCAACGCCGCGCGGGTGCCGCCGGTGGAGACCAGCTCCACGCCCAGCGCGTGCAGGGCGCGGCCGGCCTCGACCAGCCCCGCCTTGTCGGAGACGGAGATCAGGGCGCGGCGGACAGGGACGCGGTCGGGCGCCGGCGGGAAGTCGGGGGCTGAGGGCATGGCGGAGTCCGGACGGGAAGGGGTTCGGGAGCCCAGGCGCGCGGCGATCCACCCCGCACTCCCCGGTGGTGACCCACCTTCAGCGCCAGTCGTGCGAGGCGGCCGGACCATAGGAGGGCCGGCGAGGGTGTCAACGCAGGTCGGGCGGGCTCGTCAGAAGGGCCGGCCGTTGCGGCGGGTCACGGTGAGCTCGCCGACCTCCAGCTGGTCGATGCGAACCCTGCCCAGGCGCGCGTCGCCGACCGCCAGCCGTCCTATGGCCAGGGCGCCCACCGCCAGCGCGCCGACGGCCAGCCCGAACACCGCGACCAGGCCGAACGAGCCGAACGGAAGGGCGAGGGGTCGTATCGGTCCGCCCACCGTGGGGCCATGTCGCGGCGACCAGTGCACCAGCTCAGGCGCGTCCAGCTCGGCTGTGGGGTCGTCGTGATCCATTGCGCACGAACGGCTGCGCTGGAGCCCTGTTCCGTGCAGGGCGGATGACGCGGCGGCCGGGCGGCGCTAGAACCCGGCCCTTCCGGGCAGGCCTGTCGGCCACGCCCCGCAACCTCGACGACACGCACATGGCCGGCCATTCCAAGTTCAAGAACATCCAGTTCCGCAAGGGGCGCCAGGACAAGATCCGCTCCAAGCTGTTCTCCAAGCTGTCGCGCGACATCACGCTCGCCGCCAAGACCGGCGTGCCAGACCCCAAGGACAACGCCCGCCTGCGCCTGGCCATCGCGGCGGCCAAGGCGGAGTCGATGCCCAAGGACAACATCGACCGGGCCATAAAGAAGGCCGCGGGCGGGGAGGCCGACACCTATGAGGAGATCCGCTACGAGGGCTTCGGCCCTGGCGGCGTGGGCCTGATCGTGGAGGTGCTCACCGATAACCGCAACCGCGCCGCCGCCAACGTGCGCGCCATCTTCGGCAAGAACGGCGGCGCGCTGGGGGAGACCGGCTCGGTCGCCTTCATGTTCGACCGGCTGGGCGAGGTCGTCTATCCGGCCAAGGCGGCCAGCGACGACGCCATGATGGAGGCGGCCATCGAGGCCGGGGCCGAGGACGTGGAGAGCGACGAGGAGACCCACACCGTGTTCACCGGCTTCGAGGACCTGGGTGCGGTCATCGAGGCGCTGGAGGCGAAGTTCGGCGCGCCGAAACGCACCGGCATCGTCTGGCGACCGAAGTCGCTCACGCCTGTAGAGGGCGAGCAGGCGGCCTCCCTGCTCAAGCTGATGGACGCGCTGGACGACGAGGACGACGTTCAGACCGTCTTCCCGAACTCCGACATCAGCGAGGAGGAGATGGAGCGGCTCAGCGCCTAAACCGCGGCTCCGCGGCCTGCAGACGCAGTGACTTGGCCTCCCGCTTAGGTTCAATACGCTTACGCTTGCTCCGCCCGCTCCGCGCGCCGGGGCGCGGACTGTTCATGAGGTCGCCCTTGCAGACAGCGATCCGCAGACCCCGAGCGCGGCCGGGCGGCCTGGTCGCTGCGGCCGTCCTGCTGGCTGCGAGCCTGGCAGGATGCGCAGGCGGCGGCATATCGCACCCCTCCACGGTCATGCCCGCCGCCTACCAGGCGCCCGGCAAGTCGGACCCGGCCCTGTCGCCCCAGGCGCTGGACGCCTGGTGGCGGCTCTACGACGATCCCCAGCTCACCGGCCTGGTGGAAGGCGCGATGCAGGCCAGCCCCGACGCGCGCACCGGGCTGCAGCGCATCGCGGAGTCCCGCGCCGCCCGGTCCCAGGCCCTGGCGGCCTACCTGCCCCAGGGCGACCTGCTGGGTTCGGCCCAGAACCAGCACACCTCCGAGAGCTTCGGGGGGCTGGGCGTCAGCACAGGGCTCGGCAGCACCACGACCGGGACGGGTTCGGTCGGGACGACGGGAACGACGGGAACCACGACCACCAGCGATTCCGGCGCCGTCCTGACGCCCTCGGGCAGCCTGCAGACCTACGCCGCCCAGTTCAACGTCTCCTACGAGCTGGACATCTTCGGCCGCAGACGGGCGGCCAAGCGGGCGGCGGACGCGGACCTGTGGACCCAGCGCTTCGACTACGAGGCGGTGCGCTCGATGCTGGCCACCAACGTGGCCAACGACCTGTTCCAGGCCCGCGGCGACGCCATCCAGCTGGCCGAGGCGCGGGAAACCTACCGCATCGCCCAGTCGCTGGCCCGCTCGGCCGACCTGTCGGCCTCCCATGGCCTGACCTCGACCTCCGACGCCGCCCGGCTGGAGAGCGATGCGGCCACCGACGCGGCCGAGGTCGTGCGGCTGGAGGCGGTGGGCCGGGCCGCCCGCCGCACCCTGCTCGACCTGGTCGGCCGCGGCCTGGACGGGATCGAGACCCTGGTGGTGGAGCCTGTGGCCGTAGCCCCGCCCGTGCCGCCGCAGACCACGCCGGGAGAGCTGCTCCGCCGCCGCCCCGACGTGCGCGAGGCCCAGGCGCGGCTGCAGTCCGCGGCCGGCACGCTCGACCTCGACAGGCTCGGCCTGTTCCCGGACTTCTCGCTGGCCCCGGCGCTGGAGCTGGCCAAGACCACCGGGACCTATGACAGCTTCAGCACCATCTGGTCGCTCGGCCTGAACGCCACCGCGCCGGTGCTGGACCGGCCGCGCCTGCTCGCCATCGTGCGCGGTCAGAGGGCGCGGGGCGAGCAGGCGGTGATCGCCTACGAGAAGGCGGTGCAGGACGCCTATCGCGACGCGGAGAACGGGCTGAACACGCTGGACGCCGACCGCAGGCGCGGGGCCAGCCTGCAGACCGCGGTGGACCGGGCGCGCTTCGCCTTTGACGCCAAGCGGCGGGGCTACGACCTTGGCCTCACCGACCTCACCACCCTGCTGGCGGCGGAGAGCACCTGGCGCCAGGCGCGGCTGACGCTCTCCACCGCCCAGGTGACCACCCTGATGGACAGCGCCACCCTGTTCCAGGCGCTCGGCGGCGGCTGGACACCCCCGCCCATGCCCCAGCGGGTGGCGGCGCGATGATTACGAAGAGATAATGCGGCGTTGATGAGTAGTGACGCTAAAGGTTCGGGCGGCGCTTCGTCGACGGGCGGCGGAGCCGCGTCCGACACAGGCCCCCGCCCGTGCTGCAGACCTGTCGTGAAAAGGCCTGTATGAGCTTCCTCCGTTCCGCCTCCGCGTCGCTTCCCGCTGCGCTTCTCGCCTCGTCGGTGCTGCTGGCCGGCTGCAATAAGCCGGCGGCGAAGACGGCCGTGGCCGCCGCGCCGCTCAGCGTCAGCGTCACGCCCGTCCGCACCCAGGTGCTGCGAGGTGGGGTCACCGCCTCCGGCCTGCTGATCCCCAAGCTCGAGGCCGCCGTCTCCACCGAGCTGAGCGGCTATCGAGTGGCGAAGGTGTTCGTCGATCAGGACGCCCAGGTGGCGCCGGACCAGCCCCTGGCCCAGCTCGACGACACCCTGCTGCGCGCCCAGATCGCCCAGCAGCAGGCGATGGTGGACGAGCAGAAGGTCGCCTCAGAACGCAGCGTGGAGGAGGCCAAGCGCGTCTCCGGCCTGGACAACCAGGGCGTGCTGCCCCAGGAGCAGATCGTGGAGCGGCGCCTGGCCGCCCGCAGCGCCGGGGCCGGCGTCGCCGCCGCCCAGGCCCAGCTCAACGACCTGCTCACCCGCGAGCGGATGATGACCGTGCGCGCCCCCGTAGGCGGACGGGTGCTGGAGCGCACCGTGCGACCCGGCGATATCGCCGCCCCCACCATGGTCATGTACCGCATCGCCGCCGACAACGTGGTGGAGTTGAACGCCGAAGTGTCGGAAGCCGACCTCGCCGGCATCCATCCCGGCGACCACGCCACCGTCACCCTGCCCGACAATGCCAGCGTCGACGGCGTGGTGCGGGTGGTCAGCCCCGAGGTGGACGCCCAGACCAAGCTCGGCCACGTGCGCGTCACCCTGCCGGTGCGCGCGGACCTGCGCCCCGGCGGCTATGGTCGGGCGACCTTCACCAGCAGCGGCCGCAGCGCCACGGTGATCCCGGAGAGCGCGCTGCGCTTCGACGCCGACGGCGCCTCGGTGATGACGCTCGGCTCCGGCGACGTGGTGCGCCGCATCCCGGTCCGCACCGGCGCTCATGCGGGCGGCCTGGTGGAGCTCTTGAGCGGGCCCCAGCCCGGCCAGATGGTGCTGCTCGGCGGCGGCGCCTTCGTGCTCGACG
This sequence comes from Caulobacter sp. S45, assembly GCF_903642205.1. GTDB lineage: Bacteria > Pseudomonadota > Alphaproteobacteria > Caulobacterales > Caulobacteraceae > CAHJWH01. The sequence goes on from NZ_CAHJWH010000002.1 coordinate 8,761, forward strand.
GCGACAAGGTCAACCCGGTGCGGACCGATCCGGGAGCGCCCGCGGCATGAAGCTCCGCATCTCGGCCTGGGCGATACGCAACCCGCTGCCGATCACGGTGCTGTTCGTGGCGCTGACCCTGATGGGCTGGCTGTCCTACACCAAGCTGCCGATCCGCGAGTACCCCAACATCACCTTCCCCGCGGTCAGCATCACCGTCACCCAGAGCGGCGCGGCGCCCAGCGAGATCCAGAACCAGATCACCCGCCCGATCGAGGACGCGGTGGCTGCGCTCCCCAACGTCAAGCACGTCTACAGCTCGATCAGCCTGGGGCTGGAGCACACCACGGTGGAGTTTGAACTCGGCTCCGACCTGCAGAAGGAGACCGACCAGGTCAGGACCGCGGTCGACCGCACCCGCGTGCAACTGCCCCCCGGCATCGACCCGCCGCTGGTGGAGCGGGTGGACGCCAACACCAACTCCATCCTGATCTACGCGCTCAGCTCCAACTCGATGAACCCGGTCCAGCTGTCCTGGTTCATCGACAACACCGTCTCGCGCGGGCTGCAGGGCGTCTCGGGCGTCGCTCAGGTGAACCGCGACGGCGGCCAGGACCGCGAGATCAACGTCACCCTCAACCCGCAGCGGATGACCGCCTTCGGCGTCACCGCGCCCCAGGTGAATGCGGCGCTCTACACCTACAACATCGACGAGACCGGCGGCCGGGCCGACATCGGCGGCCGCGAGCAGACCGTGCGCGTGCTCGGCCAGGCGGCGACCGTCGACTCGCTCCGTCGCCTCACCATCCCCGCCAACGGCCGCTACGTGCAGCTCTCCGACATCGCCGAGATCGGCGACGGCCAGTCGGAGCCCCGGGCCTTCGCCCTGCTGAACGGGCGCCCGGTGGTCGGCTTCGAGGTGAACGAGACCGTCGGCGCTGACGAGATCAAGACCGAGCATGCCGTGAAGGCCGCCATCGCCAAGCTGGCGCACGCCTATCCCGCCGTCGCCTTCACCCAGATCATCGACACGGTGGACGAGACGCGACTCTCCTATGAGGCGACGGTGCACGTGTTGCTGGAAGGCATGGTGCTGGCGGCGCTGGTGGTCTTCGTCTTCCTGAAGAGCTGGCGCGCCACCGCGATCGCCGCGACCGCCATGCCGCTCTCCCTGATCCCCACCTTTACGGCGGTGCAGCTGTTCGGCTTCAACCTCGACGTCATCAGCCTGCTCTCGCTGACGCTGGTCATCGGCATCCTGGTCGACGACGCCATCGTCGAGATCGAGAACATCGAGAAGCGCATCGAGCGCGGCGAGACCCCCTACCGGGCCTCGCTGATCGGGGCGGACTCCATCGGGCTGGCGGTGGTCGCCACCACCGCCACGATCGTGGTGGTGTTTACCCCCGTCTCGTTCATGGGCGGCATACCGGGCCAGTTCTTCAAGGAATTCGGGCTGACCGTCGCCGTGGCGGTCATGTTCTCCCTGGTGGTGGCGCGCCTGCTGACGCCTCTGCTCGCGGCCTATTTCCTGAAGCCCCGCGCCCATATCCAGCCGAACAGGCCGATGGGCGGCTTCTATCGTCGTGCGCTGGACTGGGCGATGGGCCACCGCTGGCTCGCCGCCGTCGCGGGCCTGCTGATCTTCGTGGCCTCGCTGGCGCTCATGGGCACCCGGCCGACGGGCTTCCAGCCGGTCGGCGATCCCGGCTACTTCTACCTGACCATCGAGGGTCCGCCGGGCGCGACCCGGGCCGACATGACCGACAGCGTCGAACGCGCCACCAAGATGCTGCTGGCCCAGCCCGATGCGGAGCGCGTCTACGCCCAGGTCGGCGAGGGCAATCCGTCCAGCGAGGGCCAGGACCTGAACAACGGCGTGCTGACCGTGGTGCTGAAGCCCGTCCGCCGCCTGACCACCGAGGGCTTCAAGAAGCGCATCCGCCCTCTGCTGCGCCAGCAGCCGGACGTGCGGGTCAACACCCAGGGCAGCGGCTTCGGCGGCTCGGCGGACGTGGAGATCGTGCTGGCCAGCCAGAACGGGCCGGCCCTGGAGGTCAGCCAGCTCGAGCTCATGCGCGAGATGCGCCGCCTGCCCCAGCTGTCGGACGTGCGCCCCTCGCCCATGCCGTCGGGGCCCGAACTTGTGGTGCGGCCCAAGGCCGACGAGGCGGCCCGGCTCGGCGTCACCTCCGACGCCCTGGCCCAGGTGCTGCGCATCGCCACCATCGGCGACATCGACGCGGCGGTCTCCAAGTTCAGCGAGGGCGAGCGCCGCATCCCCATCCGCGTGCGCCTGCCCGAAGCCGACCGCACCGACGTGTCCACTCTCGGCCAGCTGCAGGTGCCGACCACGAACGGGGCCTCGACCCCGCTGTCCTCGGTCGCCGACCTCAGCTTCGAGGCGGGTCCGGCGCGCCTGGTGCGCTATGGGCGCGAGCGGCGCGTCTCGGTGCAGGCGGACCTGAACGGCGCCAGCCTCGGCACGGCGCTGAAGGCGGTGAAGGCGCTGCCGGTGATGCAGCACCTGCCGCCCGACGTGCATCAGCCCGCCATCGGCGACGCGGAGGCGCTCGGCGAGATCATCGGCGGCTTCACGCTCGCGCTCTTCACCGGGATCGGGCTGATCTACGCGGTGCTGGTCCTGCTGTTCCGGAGCTTCTTCAAGCCCATCATCATCCTGGGCGCGCTGCCGCTCAGCCTGGCGGGGGCGGCGGTGGCGCTGACGCTCTGCGGCATGGAGATCGACATGCCGGTTTTCATCGGCCTGCTCATGCTGTTCGGCATCACCGCCAAGAACTCCATCCTGCTCGTGGAGTTCGCCATCGAGGACGAGCGCGCCGGCCAGGACCGCTGGACCGCCCTGCACAACGCCTGCCGTGAGCGCGCCCGCCCGATCGTGATGACCACGGTGGCCATGGTGGCCGGAATGCTGCCGACTGCGCTGGGCCTGGGCGCCGGTTCGGAGTTCCGGAAGCCGATGGCGGTAGCGGTGATCGGCGGCCTGATGAGCTCGACCTTCCTAAGCCTCATCCTGGTGCCCGTGATCTATCTCTTCGTCGACGGCTTCGAGGCCTGGCTGAGACCCAAGTTCTCCCGCTTCGCCACGCCCCGACAGCCCGGCGACGACGCGCCGATCCGCGAGGGCGAGGAGACCCTGGTCACCTCCGGGGCCTGACCTCGCTCCCGCAGGACGGGCGGAGTGGAGCGACCGGCGCCGGTGAGCCGACCGTCAGGCGAGGAGCCTGGCGCAGAGGCGCGAGAGGCGGTCCTGTCCGACGCCCAGCGAGGCGAGATACGGCTCCAGCCCGCCCGTCCGTATGTCGAGGGAGGCCAGGGCAACGTCGAGGTGGCCGCCGGTCACGCCCATGAAGCCCTGCAGGATGGCGGCTGAAGGCTCGCCGCCGAGGATGGGCGCCAGGGTGGCGGAGACCTGCTCACGCCGTGGGCCGGTCATCATCGCCGTGTTCGTGGCCAGGAAGTCGGCCATGATCTCCGGGCGGCCGACCCCCAGCGCGGCCTGGATCAGGGCGGCCAGCAGCCCGGTGCGGTCCTTGCCCGCCGTACAGTGGATCAGCAGGGCGCCGTCACCGGCGTCGAGGGCCGAGAAGGTCTCGGCGAACAGGGCCATGTGGCGCGGCTCGAAGAACGCCTCGCGGTAGTAGCCGCTGAGATAGGCCTCCACGCCTGCGTCGCTGAGATCGCCCTGGCGCAGGAAGGCGATGTGCGGCCCCTCCTCCCGGTCGCCGAGATCGGACAGGATCAGGCGGCCCGGGAAGCTGGTCCAGCGGGAGGGCTGGCGGCGCCGTTCGGCCGGGCGGCGCAGGTCGACGATCGTGCGGACGCCGAGCCGGTCGAGCTGGACGATGTCGGCCTTGTCCGCGCCCGCGAGGTTGGCCGAGCGGAACAGCCGGCCAGTACGCACGCGGCCGCCGAAGCGCGACACCGCTCCGCCGAAGTCGCGGAAGTTGTCTACCCCGGCGAGGGCGTGGCACGTGGGCATGGCGGCTGCGCGGACAGGCGCACCGGAGCGTTGTTACGGGCGCCTGGCTTCAGGCGTCGTAGCCGGGCAGCTTGCGGTCGAGCTTTCGGAGCAGGCCGGGCCAGCCGAGCTGCGCCACGGCGGCCATGCCGCGGGCCGTCTGCCCCAGGACGACCTCCTGCGCCTCGGGGGGTGCCGTGAGGATGTGGTCGCGGCCGCCGGACAGGGCGGCGACCTGCTGGGCGCAGGCGCGTTCCAGGAAGTACATGGCCGTCCAGGCCTCCGCCGCCGAGCCGCCCACGGCCAGGGTGCCATGGTTCCGCAGCATCATCACCGACCTGTCCCCAAGGTCGGCCACCAGCCGCTCGCGCTCGTCGTGGTTCAGAGCCACGCCCTCATAGCCGTGATAGGCCAGCCGGGGGATGATGATCAGGTGGTTCTGGCTGATCGGCAGCAGGCCCTCGGCCTGGGCCGACACGCCGACGCCGCAGTCGGTGTGCAGGTGCATGACGCACATGGCGTCCGGCCGCGCCGCATGGATGGCGGAGTGGATGGTGAACCCCGCCGGATTGATCTTGTACGGCGTGTCCATGACGATCCGGCCATCCAGGTCCACCTTGACCAGGGCGGACGCCGTCATCTCGTCGAAATAGACGCCGTAGGGGTTGATCAGGAAGTGGTGCTCGGGTCCCGGCACACGCATCGACACGTGGGTGAAGATGGCGTCGTCCCAGCCGTGCAGCGCCACCAGGCGGTAGAGGGCGGCGAGTTCGACCCGCGCGCCCCACTCCTGTTCGCTCACCCGGCCCCTGAGGGAGCTGGGACCTGCCATCGAACCATCCGCCATCGCCGATCGTCCCTCAGTGCAGGCCTCGTTCTGCGCCCTTAGAACTTGGCCCGCAAGGTCGCCCCGAAGGTGCGCGGGTTGCCCAGGAAGGCGTCGATCAGGCCGGTGGCGTTGGTCGGCGCGTTCTGGAAGCCGCTGTCGAAGGCCACCTGCTCGTAGTGGGTGTTGGCCAGGTTCTCCACCCAGAACTCCACGTCGTACTTGCCGTCCTGTGGGCCGAAGATGATGCGGCCGTCGGTGACGAAGTAGGCGCCCTGCTCCTTGCGGATGTCCTCGTCGGAGCCGGTGTTGTACTTGGAGTTGAACTTGGTCCCGAGGTTCAGGCGGACCATGTAGTCGGCGGGCAGCCGGTAGGTGTAGGTTCCCTCCAGCGAGGCCGAATACTGGGGGGCCAGCGGCAGGCGCGACCCGGCGGCGCCGAGGAAGCCTGAGGTGGCCAGCACGCCCGAGGTGGCGTCCCCGTCGGTGTGGGAGAAGCGGGTGCTGGCGATGGTCAGGCCGCCCTGTACGTTCAGGTCGCGGATCGGCCGCCACAGGAAGTCGGTGTCCAGCCCTTTGCTGTAGACCGCCGGCAGCGAGTCGACCACGAACACCAGGCCGTTGAAGGTGTTGTACTGGAAGTTGGAGAACTTCTCGTAGAACAGGGTGGCGTTCAGCAGCAGCTTGCGGTCGAACAGGGTGGTCTTGGCCCCCGCCTCGATCGAGTCGGAATATTCCGGCTTGAAGAAGGTGTTGGTGTCGGCGGTGAGAGCGGTGATGATCTTGGTCCCGCCGGTGCCGAAAGGATTGGTCGGCACGGTGGCCACGGGGCATGAGCCCGCCGGGACCGGTCCGGTCCCGGCATAGGGCTGGCCGTTCGGACAGCCGACGCGGTCCAGGTTGAAGCCGCCTGCCTTGAAGCCCTTGGCGTAGGAGACGTAGGTCAGAAGCTCCGGCGCCCAACGATAGACCGCCTTCACCGTGCCCGAAGTGTTGGAGGTCGACTCGCTCTGGTGGTTGGAGAAGTTGTCGAAGGCCGGGCTGAAGAACGGCAGGCAGACGGTGTTCAGCAGCGCCTGCGGGATCAGGCCCAGCTGGGTCAGCGGGCTGGAGTCGATCGCCTGGCAGCCTGCGCCGGGATTGGCGCCGGTGTTCTGGTTGCTGCTGTTCAGCACCTTGTTGTCGATGGTGTAGCGCACGCCGACGTTCACGTCGAACTTGCTGGTGAAGTGGTAGGTGTCGTTGGTGAAGACGGAGTAGTCGTCGTCACGCTGGCGATAGCGATCCATGCTGGCGTTGCCGCCGGGGAAGGTGGCTTGCGGGCCGAACAGGCCCGGCAGGAATCCGGGTGTCGGCTGGCCTTCAACGATCGTGCTGAACAGGTCGTCCAGATAGGCGCCGAACTGGTTCCCGGTGCGGAACTCGAAGTTGTCGCGCAGGTATTCGTTCGCGTAGAACGCGCCCACCAGGTAGTCGAGCTTGCCGTAGGTTCCAGCAAAGCGCAGCTCCTGACTCAAGTCCTGGAACTGGGTGCTGTTCTCGTCGCCTACGGGAGTGGAGAACAGGTCGGCGTTGCTGAAGTCCAGGTCGTTACCATCGATAAGCTTCCAGTTCCGGAAGGCGGTGATCGAGGTAATGGCGGCGTTGATGCTGGGGAGTTTGTAGTCGATCTGGGCCGAAATGCCCTCATCGACGATGTTCTGCACGCTGGGCTCGTTCTGGTAGGCGAGGCGGCTGTAAGGGTCCGGCGTCTGGGCCTCGCCCCCGCCCGCGCCCGCCAGGCCGGCGACGATCCCCTGCACGTTCAGGGGACTCGCGGCGTTGAGCGGCCCGCTGTTGGCCTTCACCACCGCCGCGCAGCAGTTCTCGTCGCGGTGGGTGTAGTCGGCGATGATCCGTGCGGTGAGGTTTGAGTCCGGCCGGAACAGCAGCTGGCCGCGGGCGGTGTAGAAGTCCTCGTTGTCGCTGGCGTCCTGGGTGCGCGGCCCCTGGCCAGTGACCACGTCGTAAAAGCCGTCGCGATGGCGGTCGGCGAAGTAGAAGCTGCCCGCCACCTTGTCGCCGCCCAGCACCGGCAGCGCGCCGTGGACCTCGGCCGATCCGCCGATCTCGTTATAGTTGCCGACGGTGAACTCGGCGCTGCCGCCGGTCTTGAAGCTGGGCTCGGCGGTGGTGATGCTGATCACGCCGGCGGAGGTGGACTTGCCGAACAGGGTGCCCTGGGGACCCTTCAGCACCTCGATCTGGTCCACGTCGCCCAGGTCGTTGAAGCCTACACCGTTCCTTGGCCGGTAGACGCCGTCGATGACCACGCCGACCGACGGCTCCAGGCCCGGATTGTCGCCGACGGTGCCGACGCCGCGGATGCGGGCGGTGGTGGTGGCCTCGGACGCGGTGGAGGTCACCGTCAGGCCAGAGGTCAGCTTGGAGAGGTCCTTGATGTCCCGGACGCCGCTGTCCTGCAGCAGCTGCTTGTTGACCACCGTCACCACGATGGGCACGTCCTGCAGGTTCTCCTTCCGCTTCTGGGCGGTGACCACGACGGTGTCGACGGTGTAGCCGCTGGTGGTGTTGGCGCCGCCGCCGGCGGCGGGGGCCGCGGGACCGGGGGCCGTGGTGCTCTGGGAGGCGGCCACGCCCGTCGTGCCGGAGCTTGACTGTTCGGCGCCGGTCGGGACGGGGGCCGGGTTGGCGGCGCTTTGCGCCAGGGCGATACCGGCGCCCGCCAGGGTGGCCGTGGTGATCGCCAGAGTCGACGCGGTGATCCGCAGGAATGCGCGCATAGTCGTTCCACCCCCATGTACGGGCGGTCGTGGACGCCGCCCTTCGTTGGGGCTTCCTAGCGCCGGTGAACGCCACATTTCCAGGACGATTTCTTCAAAAAGGGCGATTGCGTCCCGGAAACCACACAGCGGCGCCATACTCGTTGCTCGAACCCAGGTTCCGGCGTCCCGATCGGACAGCCTTCGGTCGGCGGCGCGCATCACCGTGCAGAAGACCTCCTCGCCCTGCCCGGCCTTTCCGATGCTCGACCAACCCGGTTTTCCAATTTTGCTGCAGATCACCAGGGATGTTGACCGCAAGAGCATACCGGAACATCGTCTCGCCTCCCCGCCGGAAGCCGGGCCGGAGCTCGCCACCGTTGCGGCGGTCCAAGGCGGATGGCCGTGGCGTCCAGGCGCGATGCGCCTCGCGCCACGTTCCAACAGGTGAAGACGCCATGCCCGCGAAACAGCCTCGGAGGCGTCCCCATGGCCGCTGAGGTCGCGTTCCCCGACGGGCGGCCCTCGTCACGCAGGCCCGGTCCCGCCGCCTCCGCCCGCTACCGCTATCTGTGCGTAGGCATCCTGGCCCTGGCCTACACCTTCAACTTCCTGGACCGCCAGATCCTGTCCCTGCTGGCCGAGCCGGTGCGCAAGGAGCTGCACCTGTCCGACTCCCAGATCGGCATGCTGACCGGGTTTGCGTTCGCGCTGTTCTACACGCTGTTCGGGGTGCCCATCGCCTGGTTCGCGGACCGCTCGCACCGGGTCCGCATCGTGGCCCTGGCCTGCGCCTGCTGGAGCCTGTGCTCCGCCGCGGGCGGCCTCGCGAGCAGCTTCCTGCAGCTGGCTATGGCCCGCATGGGCGTCGGCATCGGCGAGGCGGGAGGCACCACGCCCTCCTACGCCATCATCTCCGACTACTTCCCGCCCAAGGAGCGGGGCAAGGCGCTGGCCCTCTATTCACTGGGCGTACCGTTCGGCATCGCCATCGGCGCGGCGCTCGGGGGCGGGGTGGCGGCGCATTATGGCTGGCGCGCCGCCTTCTTCGCCGTGGGCCTGCCAGGGCTGCTGATCGCGCTGCTGATCCTGACCGTGGTGCGCGAGCCCGTCCGCGGATCGCAGGACGCCCCGTCCGCCACCCGCGAGATCGCCCCCGCCCAGCTGGGCGCCACCATCGCCATGTTCTTCGGCGATCCGGTGCTGCGCTGGACGGCGGTGTCCACAGCCCTCGGGGCCTTTGCGGGCTACGGCTCGTCCAACTGGGTCCCGGCCTTCCTGATGCGCCACGAACACATGACGCTCAGTCAGATCGCCCTCCTCTACAGCGTCTGCGTAGGGGTCGCGGTGGGGTTCGGCACATGGTTCAGCGGCTATCTGGCCGACCGGCTGTCCAGGCGTGACCCGCGCGCCTATGCCATGATCCCGTTCTGGGGGTCTTTAGTGGCCCTGCCCTTCGCGGTGGCGGGCTATCTGGCGCCCAGCTGGCCGATCAGCCTGGCTTGCCTCACGGTCAGCGGCGCGGCCGCCATCCTGTATCTCGCGCCGGCCCTGGCGGTGGTGCAGAACATCGTGCCGCCGCAGGCGCGCAGCACCTCGGCGGCCCTGCTGCTGCTGGTGCTGAACCTCGTCGGTCTGGGCGGCGGCCCGGTGTACGTCGGCGTGCTCAGCGACCTGTTCAAGCCCCACTTCGGCGACCGCTCCCTGCAGATCGCGCTCCTGTGCGGCGCGCCGGTGCTGCTCCTGGTGATGGGCGCCTGCCTCATGCAGGCGCGGGCGCTCGGCCGGACCGCCAAGACAGGCGCGCCGGCCTAGCGGTCCATACCCAGCGGCCGGACAGCTCAGCTTCGCCGCTCAGAAGAAGAGCTGCCCGATCCAGACCGCGGTCAGGGCCGGCTTGCCTGCGCCTTCCACCTCCAGCGTCGTGTCGGCGAGCTGCTGCAGCTGGCCGGGCCGCTTCTCCTCCACCGACACCAGGGTCGAGGTGGCGCGCACGCGGGAGCCGGAGCGGACCGGCGTCACGAAGCGCACCCGCTCGAAGCCGTAGTTCACCGCCATCCGCAGCCCCTCGGGACGAGGCCGCCCCATGCTCGCCTGCAGCCTCGGCAGCAGCGACAGCAGCAGGAAGCCGTGGGCGACCGTGCCGCCGAACGGGGTCTGCGCCGCCCGCTCGGGATCGACGTGGATGAACTGGTGATCGCCGGTCACCTCGGCGAAGCGGTCGATCATCGCCTGATCGACGAGGATCCACTCCGAGACATAGGTGCGGCCGACCTCGGCCTGCAGCGTCTTGAGGGGGGTTTCCGTCATGGATCAGCCTTGGCTCAGCCGGGCGCCAGCGCGCGTCTGGAGGGCGACGAGCGAGGAGTTCGAGGCCCCTCCCACGCCGCCTGACGAGCCAATTACAAGACTCGGTATCTTCATCATAGCAGAAAGCTCGGAGATCGCATCCCAAGGCTTCGGGAACGGGCGGCGAAGAGCGACAGGGCTTCCCTACAGCAGGCGGGGTCGAGGGCGTCCGGCCGGGCCGCCCAGCGCCCGGTCGTCGAACAGGCCGTGCGCCAGCGTCGAGGCGTACAGCGCCACGGCGTGCGCCCGGGGCCAGGGAGACGCCCAGTTGCGCAACTCGTTGGCGGCGTTCAGCGTGGCCATGATGGCCTGGCTGGCGATCATGGGATCGACGGCGCGGATCGAGCCTTCGGTGATCCCGTCGGCCAGAGCGCCGGCGAAGCGCAGCGCCATGCGGTTGGACCGGTCGATCACGTCCGGCCGCACGTCGCTCGGCAGGGTCTGGAGCGCGGTGGTCCGAAGCAGCGGCCAATCGTCGGCGAACTGGATGTCGAGCAGGGCCGCAATCGCCGAAGACAGGCGCGTCCACTGATCGCCCCCCGCGCTGTCCGCGGCGCGCTGGGCCTCCGACACACGCTCGTAGCTCCGGGTGAAGCACTCCAGCACCAGGTCGTCCTTGGCCTCCATGTGATGGTAGAAGCTGCCCTTGGTGACCTTCAGCTCCAGGGCGATCCTCTCCACTGACGCGCCCCGGTAGCCCCGCTCGCTGATCAGCCGGGTGGCGACCCGCAAGAAGTTGGCGCGGCCGGGCTCCAGCGCCGCCCCGGACGGCGCGAGGTCCAGCGGCTGCGGCGCCCACGGGGCGTTCGACGGCGCCAGACCGTGGTCGAACACCTCGAACATGCGCCGCTGCACCCGCTCGTAATCTCCGAGCGAATAGCGGTCGAGCCAGGCGGGCATCCAGAACACCGTCTCCATCAACGCCTGGGCGCGGGCGGTCTGCAGCGCCTTGTGGCCGGTGTCCCGCGGCTCGCCGAAGAAGTCGCGCACGCCTCGAAAGATGGCGGAGTAGTGCCGGGTCAGGGGCGCGCGCACGGGCTCGTCCAAGGCGCGCATGTCCGACAGCAGGGCGATCGGCCGCTCCTCGCCCCGGCGTATGCGGGCCCGCAGATCGAAGTGCAGGGCGAGGTAGCGGGCGACGCGGGCGCGGGGATCGGGCTCGGCGCCCGCCTCGCGCACCATGGCCTCCAGCCGGCCCAGCGTCAGCTCGAACACGGCGGCGGCGAGCTGTTCCTTCAGGCGGAAATAGTAGGTGACGCTGGCGGTGTTCAGCTTCACCTGCTGCGCCACCTCCACGAAGGTCATGCCCTTCACGCCCCGCTGGTTGATCAGCTGGGTGGCGGCGTCCAGGATCAGCTCGCGCTTGCGCTCGAACCGGCTGGGCTCCGCAGCGGCGGAGCCGCCGGCGAGCGCCGAAGTCGATGTCATGGGCGGATACTGCCCCATCGTCGCGCCTCGCGCCATGGCGGCCGATCACGCCCCGGGTACGGCCCGGGCCGACGCCCGCGCACGCGCCTGCTTACGCGGCTTGATGGGCGTCGCCGCGCATGATTTCTGCGCGCCAGAAGGCCGGGCACGCTCCGCCGACAGGGAGACACGATGCCGGCGAGCGGTCTGACGCACAGCGGGCCTGCGAACGCGCGGGGCGCGGTCGAGCGGAGAGGGCGTTGAGTCTCGCCGCGGTGCTCGCCGGCGCGGAGCGCGAGGCGGGGCGTCTCTCCCTGGCCCAGCCGTCGGACTGGACACAGGGCCGCACGGTCTATGGCGGCCTGTCGACGGCGCTGGCGTTCGAGGCGGCCCGGAGCTGCATGCCGGAGCCGCCGCCGCTGCGTTCGCTGCAGGTGGCCTTCGTCGGACCCATGGCGGGACGGATCGAGGCCTCCGCCGAGGTGCTGCGCCAGGGCCGCTCGGCCACCTTCGTCCAGGCGGACGTACGCAGCGAGGCGGGTCTGGCCCTGCGCGCCACCTTCCTGTTCTCCACGAAGCGGGCCTCGGCCCTGGACTTCGAGGACGCGCCGGCCCCTCGAACGCCAGATCCCGAAGACGCGGCGCCCTCCCTTCTCCGCGCGCCGCCGAGCTTCTTCTCCAACCGCTTCGAGTACCGCCACGCCTTGCCGCGGACCGATCCGCCGACGCCGGAGTTCCTGCGCTGGGTGCGGCTGCGCGATCGCGACGGGGTGGAGCCGGTGAGCGGGCTGCTGACCCTGGCCGACGCCCTGCCGCCCGCCGCCATGGCTGTCATGGCCGCGCCGGGGCCGGTGAGTTCGGCCACCTGGACGATGAACCTCCTGGCCGCGGAGCCCGCCACCCGCGACGGCTGGTGGCTGCTCCGCGCCCGGGCCGAGCAGGCCAGGGACGGCGTCAGCAGCCAGTCCATGGCCATCTGGAACCGCGACGGCCAGCCCATCGCCCTGGGCATGCAGAGCGTCGCGATCTTCGTGTGAGCTGCGGGCCGGTGCGGAGCGAAAGATGGTCGCGTTCGGCTCGCCGAGGCTCGAAAGGCAGGTATGGTTTCGAGCGATGGTCGAGACAGGGAAAAAGACGCGCCTACGGGTAGCGGGTGTCTTGCGCGGGCGGGCGCGTAAGACCTAAAGCCCTGTGCGCCTCGTCCATCGATCCGGACCGGCCGCCGACACGAACGCCGCTGACCAGGAGACGCTCAATGCCCGTCGTCACGACCCACAAGGACGGGGATGTGCTCGTCGTCGTAAGCGACAATCCGCCGGTGAACGCGCTGGGCGCCGCCGTCCGCCAGGGGCTCGCCGAGGCGATGAAGACCGCGGCCTCGGACGACAGCGTCAAGGCGGTGGTGATCGTGGGCCACGGCCGGACCTTCTTCGCCGGCGCCGACATCACCGAGTTCGGCAAGCCGCCGGTCGAGCCGGGCCTGCCGGAGGTGGTGGACCTGATCGAGGCCTCCGCCAAGCCGGTGGTCGCCGCCATCCATGGCACGGCGCTCGGCGGCGGGCTGGAGGTGGCGCTGGGCTGCCACTACCGCGTGGCGGTCCCCTCGGCCAAGCTCGGATTGCCGGAGGTGAAGCTCGGCCTCCTGCCCGGCGCCGGCGGCACCCAGCGCCTTCCGCGTGTGATCGGGGTCGAGGCCGCCCTGCCGATGATCGTCTCCGGTGACCCGATCTCCGCCAAGACGGCGGAAGCGGCCGGCCTGATCGACAGGATCGTCGGCGAGGGCTCGCTCGAACCCGACGCCATCGCCTTCGCCCGCGAGGTCGCGAGCCGCAGCGATCATCCGGTCTCCAGCAAGCGTACGGACAAGATCTCCGGAACCGACCCTGGGGTATTCGACCGCTTCCGCCAGGAGAATGCGCGCCGGCTGAAGGGCTTCGAGGCGCCGGAGGCCTGCATCCAGGCCGTGAAGGCCGCGGTCGACCTGCCTTTCGCCGAGGGCCTGAACAAGGAACGCGAGCTGTTTATGAAGCTCGTCTCGGGCACGCAGTCGGCGGCGCTGCGCCACAACTTCTTCGCCGAGCGGGCCGCCACCAAGATCGACGGCATCGCGGCCGACATCCAGCTGATCCCCATCAAGAAGGTGGGCATCCTGGGCGCCGGCACCATGGGCGGCGGCATCGGCATGAACTTCCTCTCCGCCGGGATCGAGGTGGTCATGGTGGAACGCGAGCAGGCGCCGCTGGACCGCGGCGTCGGCGTCATCCGCAAGAACTACGAGAACACCGCCAAGCGCGGCCGCCTGACCCCGGACCAGGTCGAAGGGGCGATGGCCAAGCTGAAGCCCACCCTCTCCTACGACGACCTGGCCGATTGCGACCTTGTGATCGAGGCCGTGTTCGAGAACATGGACGTGAAGAAGGAGGTGTTCGGCCGCCTCGATACGATCGTGAAGCCCGGCGCGATCCTGGCGTCGAACACCAGCTACCTGAACATCGACCAGATCGCGGCGATGACCAGGCGGCCGGAGTCGGTGATCGGGCTGCACTTCTTCTCCCCCGCCAACGTCATGCGCCTGCTGGAGATCGTGCGGGGCGCCAGGACCGGCGGGGCCGTGCTCGCCACCTGCATGGCGCTGGCCAAGAAGATCGGCAAGATCGCGGTGGTGGCCGGCGTCTGCGACGGCTTCATCGGCAACCGCATGCTCACCCCCCGCCAGCGGGAGGCCAACAAGCTGATCCTGCAGGGCGCGCCCTTCGACCGGGTGGACCAGGTGCTGCTCGACTTCGGCTTCCCCATGGGGCCGTTCCAGATGGCCGACCTCGCGGGCCTCGACCTCGGCTGGAACAAGGAGACGTCCAAGGGCGCCTCGATCCGCGACCTGCTCTGCGAGCGCGATCGCCGTGGCCAGAAGAACGGACGCGGCTTCTACGACTATGACGAGAAGCGTAACCGCACCCCCTCGCCCGAGGTGCAGCAGATCATCCGCGAGTTCGCCGCCGAGTCCGGCGAGGACCAGCGCGAGATCGGCGACCAGGAGATCCTGGAGCGGCTGCTCTATCCCATGGTCAACGAGGGCGCGCTGATCCTGGAGGAGCACATGGCGCAGCGCGCCAGCGACATCGACGTGGTCTGGCTGAACGGCTACGGCTGGCCGGCCTGGACCGGCGGCCCGATGTTCTGGGCCGACACCGTGGGCCTGGGCAAGGTGGTCGAAGGCCTGGAGAAGAACGCGCCGCACATGGACAAGGCGTTCCGCATGTCGGCCCTGCTCAAGTCCAAGGCGGCCGAAGGCGGGAGGTTCAACACGTGAACGCTCCCGTCGACAGCCTCGAGACGTTCCGGGCCGAGACGCGCGCCTGGCTCGAGGCGAACTGCCCGCCGGAGATGCGCCGCCCGCTCCGCAAAGAGGCCGACGTGGTCTGGGGCGGGCGGCGCGCCCAGCTCAGCGAACCGCAACGCCAGTGGCTGGACCGCATGGCGGAGCGGGGCTGGACCACGCCGGACTGGCCGCGCGAGTACGGCGGCGGCGGCCTGACCCCACAGCAAGCCAAGGCGCTCCGCGAGGAGATGGCCGGGCTCGGCTGCCGCAGCCCGCTCAACTCCTTCGGCATCTCCATGCTGGGTCCGGCGCTGCTGAAGTACGGGACGGAGGCGCAGAAGCAGGAACACCTGCCCAAGATCGTGCGGGGCGAGATCCGCTGGTGCCAGGGCTATTCGGAGCCGGGCGCGGGCTCGGACCTCGCCGGTCTGCAGACCTCGGCGGAGGACGCCGGCGACCACTTCGTCGTCAATGGCCAGAAGGTCTGGACCAGCTACGCCGACAAGGCGGACTGGATCTTCTGCCTGGTGCGGACCGACAAGTCGGTGAAGCAGGGCGGCATCAGCTTCGTTCTGTTCGACATGGACTCTGCCGGCGTCTCCACCAAGCCGATCCTGCTGATCTCCGGCTCCTCGCCCTTCTGCGAGACCTTCTTTGATGACGTTAAGGTCCCCAAGGCCAACCTGATCGGGGAGCTCAACCACGGTTGGGACGTGGCCAAGTACCTGCTGGGCCACGAGCGGGAGATGATCTCCGGCATGGGCCTGGGTAACAGCGGCCACAAGAGCCTGCCCGAGATTGCGCTCGGGGCAATCGGCGCTGAGGCGGATGGACGGCTCGACGACCCCGTCCTGCGCGCCAGGATCGCCTTGTTCGAAGTGCGCGCCATGGCCTTCCAGGCCATGTCGGAGCGGTTTATGGACGAGCTGAAGGCCAGGCGCGCCCACCCCGCGCAGCCCTCGATGATGAAGTATTACGGCACCGAGCTGAACAAGGCGCGCCACGAGCTGATCATGGCCGCCGGCGGCTCCGACGCCCTGGCCTGGGACAGCGAGGCGAGCGGCGGCGGAGCGCTTGCGCGGGGGTGGCTCCGCACCAAGGGCAACTCCATCGAGGGCGGCACCTCGGAGGTGCAGCTCAACATCGTCGCCAAGCGCATCCTCGAGCTGCCCGGAGCCTGATCGTCGTGCCCCTGTTCCTGAACGACGACCAGGCGATGCTGGCCGACACCGCCCGCCCCTTCATGGCCGAGCAGGCGCCGGTCGGACACATGCGCGCGCTCCGCGACACAGCCGACCCCACCGGCTTCTCCCGCGATCTGTGGCGTCAGTTCGCCGAGATGGGCTTTACCGGCATGCTGGTGGAGGAGGCTCACGGCGGCCTGGGTCTCGGCCAAGTGGAGGCCGGGATCGTAATGGAGGAGATCGGCCGCAACCTGACCCCCTCCCCCTTCCTGTCCACCTCCGTCGGCGCCGTCACCGCGCTGAAGGGCGCGGCCGGCTTGGCGGAGCGCTGGCTGCCCGGGATCGTGGCCGGCGAGGTGGTGGCGGCGCTCGCCATCGACGAGGCGACGCACCACCGGCCGCTCCGAACCGCGCTGAAGGCCGAGCGCTCCGGCAACGGCTTCCGGCTGACCGGCGACAAGCGCTTCGTCGCTCACGGCCACGTCGCCGACCTGCTGATCGTCGCCGCCCGCACCGCGGGCGCTCCGGGCGAGGCGGACGGGATCACCCTGTTCGCCGTGGAGAAGGGCGCGCCGGGCCTCACCGCCACGCCCGAGCGGCTGGCCGACGCCAGCCTGGCTTCGCGCCTGGCCTTCGACGGGGTGCAGGTGGATGCGGACGCGGTGATCGGCGAGGTGGACGGCGGCTGGGCGGTCCTGTCCCGGGTGCTGGCGGCGGTCCGCACCGGAGCGGCGGCCGAGATGGGGGGCGTGAGCGCCGCGGCCCTGGCCATGACGATGGACTATCTGAAGTCCCGCAAGCAGTTCGGCGTGCACATCGGCAGCTTCCAGGCCCTGCAGCACCGCGCCGCCCACCTCTACTCGGAGATGGAAGTCACCCGCTCAGCCGTGCTCAAGGCTCAGCAGCTGCTCGACGCCGGAGACCCCGCGGCGGAGCGCGCGACGCTCGTGGCCAAGGCCATGGCGGGGCTGACCACCACGCTGGCGGTGCAGGAGGGCGTGCAGATGCACGGCGGCATCGGCATGACCGACGCATACGACATCGGGTTCTACATAAAGCGCGGCCGGGTGCTCGCGGAGATGTTCGGGGATGCGGACTTCCATGCGGATCAGCTGGCGCGGCTGAGCGGGTACTGAGCGGAGCTGCATCAACTCCGCTCATCCCGGCGAATGCCGGGACCCAGATCATAGGGCTCAGTAATACCAGCGGCTGTTGAGCTTGACCGCTGGCGACCCTGATCCTCCCCTCTTGGGGGAGGGGGACCAGCGAAGCTGGTGGAGCGGGCTGCGCCGCCGCTTCGCGTCGGCCCCCACAGTCGGCTCCGCCGACAGCTCCCCCAGAGGGGGAGCATCTGGGACGCTGTCGTTGAGGAGTCAGGGTCAACCGCCGCTGGTATGAGACAGGACTCGGCTGATCCGCTCGAGAAGTCACGACCTTTGATCTGGGTCCCGCCATTCGGCGGGATGAGCGGATGATGGTGGGCCGCGGCTCAGTAGATCTCGAACAGCCCCGCAGCGCCCATCCCGCCGCCGACGCACATGGTGACCACGCCATACTTCGCCTTCTCACGGCGGCCCTGGAGCAGCACGTGGCCGACCATGCGCGCGCCGCTCATGCCGTAGGGATGGCCGACGGAGATGGCGCCGCCGGTGGCGTTCAGCTTCTCGTCCGGGATGCCGAGCTTGTCACGGCAGTAGAGCACCTGCGAGGCGAAGGCCTCGTTCAGCTGCCACACGCCGATATCGTCCATGGAGAGATTGTTCAGCTTCAGCAGCTTGGGCACCGCGAACACCGGCCCGATGCCCATCTCATCCGGATCGCAGCCGGCCACAGCGATCCCGACATAGCGGCCGAGCGGCTCCAGCCCCCGGCGCTCCGCCTCCTTGGCCTCCATCAGCACCAGCGCCGCGGCCCCGTCCGACAGCTGGGAGGCGTTGCCGGCGGTGATGTACTTGCCTTCCTGGATGCGCTGGCCGCCCTTGAAGACGGGCTTCAGCGCCGCGAGCCCTTCCAGGGTGGTGTCGGCGCGGTTGCCTTCGTCCTTGCTTATGGTGATCTCGCGATCGGAGACCTGGCCCGTGGCCTTGTCCATCACCTTCATGGTGGTGGTGATGGGGACGATCTCCTCGGAATAGATGCCCTCGGCCTGGCCTTTGGCGGTGCGCTGCTGGGAGCGCAGGGCGTATTCGTCCTGGGCCTCGCGGCTGACGCCATAGCGGTCGGCCACGATCTCGGCGGTCTCGATCATGGACATGTAGGTCTGGGGGATGTGCTCCACGAGCCAAGGATCGGCGGCGCGGTACCGGTTGGCATGCTCGTTCTGGACCAGCGAGATCGACTCCATGCCGCCCCCGAGCGCCACCTGCATGCCGTCGCTGATGATCTGCTTGGCGGTGATCGCCACGCCCATGAGGCCCGAGGCGCACTGGCGGTCGATGGTCTGGCCGGGCACGCTCATGGGCAGGCCGGCGCGGAGCAAGGCCTGGCGCGCCACGTTCATGCCCTGGGCGCCCTGCTGGGAGGCGCAGCCCATGGTGACGTCCTCGATCTCGCCCGGATCGATCTTGGCGCGCTCCACCGCGGCGCGGATGGCGTGGGCGCCCAGCGTCTGGGCGGGGGTGTCGTTGAAGGCGCCGCGGAACGCCTTGCCGATGGGCGTGCGGGCGGTGGAGACGATGACGGCTTCACGCATGGGGGCTCTCCCTAAGTATCTTGCTGTTGCATAGAGGACGTCGGCTCGGCGGGCACGGTCAGGGCATAGGCCTGGAGTGCCGTGCGAAGGCCGTCCGGCAAGGGGCGCGACCCGCTCTCCCGGCGCTTGACGTGGACGAGCGTGGTCTCGGAGGTGCCGATGCAGGCGCCGAGCTGGAACAGGGCATGGCCCATGGTGAAGGAGCTGCGGCCCAGGCGCAGCAGGCCGGAGCTGACGGTCACCACATCCGGGTAGCGCCCCTCGGCCAGATACTGGATGGCGACCTCCGCCACCACGAAGCCGTAGCCCGGCTCCACCGCCGCCCGCGCGCCGATGGCGTCGACGAAGCGGACGCGCCCATCCTCGTAGAAGCGGGCGAGCGCTGCATTGTTCAGGTGGCGGAGCGGGTCGAGGTCGCCGAACCGCGGCGGCACGTCCACGCTCCATGGATAGGTGGCGGGCAGCAGGCGCTCAGGGCTCGGCTTGGCCACGCTCAGCCGCCCCGGCGCAGGGTTTCGCGGGCGATGATCAGCTTCTGGATCTCCGAGGAGCCCTCGTAGATGCGGAACAGCCGCACGTCCCGGTACAGCCGCTCCACCCCGTATTCGGAGATGTAGCCGGCGCCGCCGAAGATCTGCACCGTCCGGTCCGCCACCCGGCCCACCATCTCCGAGGCGATCAGCTTGGAGCTGGCGGCCTCGAGCGTCGTGTTGGCGCCGCCGTCGCGCAGGCGCGCGGTCTCCAGGGTCAGGGCGCGGGCGGCCAGGGCCTCGGCCTTGGAGTCGGCGATCATGGCCTGCACCATCTGGAAGCCGGAAACGGCCTGGCCGAACTGCTTGCGCTCGCTGGCGTAGGCGACCTGGTCGGCGATCAGCCGCTCGGCCACGCCGACGCAGACGGCCGAGATGTGCAGCCGCCCGCGGTCCAGCACCCGCATGGCCAGGGTGAAGCCCTCGCCCTCGGCGCCCAGCCGGTTGTCGGCCGGCACGCGCACGTCCTCGAAGATGACGTCGCAGACGTGGGCGCCCTGCTGGCCCATCTTGCGCTCCGGCTTGCCGATGGACAGCCCCGGGCTGTCGGCGAGGACCAGGAAGGCGGAGACGCCCTTGGCCCCCGGCGTGTCGGCATGGGTGCGGGCCATGACGGTGAAGAGCGAGGCCTTGTCGGCGTTGGTGATGTAGCGCTTGGCGCCGTTCAGCACGTAATCGTCACCGTCTCGCACCGCCCGGGTGCGCACCGAGGCGCTGTCCGAGCCGGCCTCGGACTCGGTGAGCGCGAAGGAGGTGATGGTCTCGCCGCTGGCGATCTTGGGCAGCCACCGCGCCTTCTGGGCTTCGGTCCCGTACATGACCAGGCCCTGGCTGCCGATGCCGATATTGGTGCCGACCACCGAGCGGAACACCGGCGAGGTGCGGCCGAGCTCGATGGCGACCCGGCACTCGTCCTCCATGGAGAGCCCAAGCCCGCCGTACTCTTCGGGGATCGACAGGCCGAACAGGCCGAGCTCGCGCATCTCCTGCACCAGGGCCTCGGGGATGGCGTCGGCCTCGGCGACCTCGGCCTCCATGGGCCGCAACCGCTCGGCCACGAAGCGGCGAACGGCGTCGAGGAGCTGGGTGAGGGTCTCGGGGTCGAGGGTCATGCGATCTTAGAACCCCCGCAAGGCCGAGGCGCCGCTAGACGCCATCAGCTCCGCCTGCCTTCGCCTCACCCTGAGCTTGTCGAAGGACGAGGCGTCCACCGGGCGAGCCACGGCCTCGTCCTTCGACAAGCTCAGGATGAGGCCGAATGAGACGGAAGCGTTTTGGAGCTGAGCAGCCATGACTTGCTAGGCGTCGAACACGATCATGGACCGCGCCACCTCGCCGCGCTTCATCTCCTCGAAGGCGTCGTTGACCCGCTCCAGCGGCAGGCGGGCGGACACCATCTCGTCCAGCTTCAGCCGGCCCTGCATGTAGAAGTCGACATAGCGGGGCATGTCCACGGGGAAGCGGTTGGAGCCCATGAAGGAGCCCTGCATCTTCTTCTCCGACAGGAAGTCGACGCCGCTCAGCTCCACCTTCACGCCGGGCGGGATCATGCCGATGATGGTGGCCGCGCCGCCCCTGCGCAGCATCTTGAAGGCGTCCTCGGCGGTGGCCTTCAGCCCGATGCACTCGAAGGCGTGGTGCACGCCGCCGCCGGTCAGCTCGCGCACCCGCTTGGCCACATCGCCTTCGGAGGCGTCGATCACGTCGGTGGCGCCGAACACACGGGCCATCTCCAGCTTGGAGGGCTGGCGGTCGATGGCGATGATGCGGCCGGCGCCGGCGATCAGGGCGCCGTTGAGGGTCGCCAGCCCCACGCCGCCGCAGCCGATCACCGTCACCGTCTCGCCAGGGCGGACATTGGCGGTGTGGGTCACCGCCCCGATACCGGTGGTGACGGCGCAGCCGATCAGCGCGGCCCGATCCAGCGGCATGTCCTTGCGGATCGCGGTGCAGGCGTGCTCGTGCACCAGCATGTGCTCGGCGAAGGCCGACAGGTTCAGATACTGGGTCATGGACCCGCCGTCCGGCTGGGCCAGGCGCGGCGGCTCGTCCTTACCCCGCTGGGTGTCGGGGCTGGGGCAGAGCGACATGTGTCCGGTGAGGCAGTACTCGCAGTGGCCGCAATAGGCCGACAGGCAAGTGACCACGTGGTCGCCGACCTTCACCGTGCGAACTTCAGAACCGACCTTCTCCACGATCCCGGCCGCCTCGTGCCCGAGCACGGTGGGGAGCGCGGTCTTGTAGGACCCTTCGATGAAGTGCAGGTCGGAGTGGCAGACGCCTACGGCCGAGGTGCGGATCAGCACCTCGCGTGGACCCGGAAGGCCAATCTCCACGTCCTCGATCGAGAGGGGCTGGCCCACGGCGCGCAGGACGGCGGCCTTCATCGGTTGGCGCTCCAGAGTGGCTCGGCGGTTTTCGAGGGTGAGGTATGCGGTTCTGACCGGGCTGGCCAGTCCAAAAGCATGATGTCTGCTTTGGACGGGTTCGGGGTTGTCCAAGCCCTTGCGCTTGATGGTATGGTGAAGCCCAACCGCGCCAGCCAGAGCCGGCCTGTCGGAGCTTCGCCTTGGACTTCACCCTATCCGCCTCCCAGAGCCACTGGCTGAAGCGCGTGCGCGACTTCATGGATGCGGAGGTCTATCCCGCCCTCGAAGGCGTCCACCATGAGCACCAGGCGGCCGGCGCCGACCGCTGGATCGTGCTGCAGGGGCTGGAGGCGCTGAAGGCTAAGGCCAAGGCGCAGGGGCTGTGGAACCTGTTCATGCCGCCTTCCGCCACCCACGATGTGGGCGACTATCGCGGCGCGGGCCTGACCAATCTGGACTACGCCCTGTGCGCCCAGGAGATGGGGCGCGCCCAGCACGCCTCCGAAGTGTTCAACTGCTCCGCCCCCGACACCGGCAACATGGAGGTGCTGCACTTCTACGGGACGGACGCCCAGAAGGACCGCTGGCTGAAGCCGTTGATGGCCGGCGAGATCCGCTCCGCCTTCCTGATGACCGAGCCCGAGGTCGCCTCGTCGGACGCCACCAACATCACCACCTCGATCCGGCGCGACGGCGACGAATACGTCATCAACGGACGCAAGTGGTGGTCGTCAGGCGTCGGCGATCCGCGCTGCAAGGTCGCCATCGTCATGGGCAAGACCGACCCGGACGCCGCTCGTCACAAGCAGCAGTCCCAGATCCTGGTGCCGCTCGACGCCCCGGGCGTCGAGGTGGTCCGCATGCTGCCCGTCTTCGGCTACGACGACGCCCCCCACGGCCATGCCGAGGTAATCCTGCGCGACGTGCGCGTACCTGTGGACAACCTGCTGCTCGGCGAAGGCCGCGGCTTCGAGATCGCCCAGGGGCGGCTGGGGCCGGGCCGCATCCACCATTGCATGAGGACGCTGGGAACCGCCGAGGTGGCGCTGGAGAAGATGTGCAAGCGGCTGCTCACCCGCACCGCCTTCGGCAAGCGCATCTCCGAACAGTCCGTCTGGGAGCAGCGGATCGCCGAGGCCCGCATGGACATCGAGATGACCCGCCTGCTGTGCCTGAAGGCCGCCGACGCCATGGACAAGGTCGGCAACAAGGGCGCCCAGCTGGAGATCGCCATGATCAAGGTGGCCGCCCCCCGCGCCGCCCTGAAGATCATCGACGACGCCATCCAGGCGCACGGCGGCGGCGGCGTCTCCGACGACTTCGGCCTGGCCAAGAGCTACGCCGGCATCCGCACCCTGCGCCTCGCCGACGGGCCGGACGAGGTGCACAACCGGGCGATCGCGCGGCTGGAGTTCCGCCGCTACACCAACGCTCCTGAAAGCGTGCCGCAGCAGGCGGCCGCCGCCGAATGAGCGAAGCGCTGGCCGACGCCTTCTCCGGCGTGAAGCCGGTGGAGGCCCGTCATCAGTTCGACGAGGCGGCGCTGGCGCGCTGGATGGACGCGCACGTGGACGGTTACGCCGGCCCGCTGCAGGTTTTCCAGTTCAAGGGCGGCCAGTCCAACCCGACCTACCGGCTGGAGACGCCCCGCCAGGCCTATGTGCTCCGCCGCAAGCCGTTCGGGACGCTGCTGCCCTCGGCCCACGCGGTGGACCGGGAGTTCAGGCTGATCGCAGCCCTGAACAAGGTCAACTTCGCCGTCCCCCATGCCTATGCGCTCTGCGAGGACGCCTCGGTGATCGGCGCGGTGTTCTACGTCATGGAGGCGGTGGAGGGTGCGATTCACTGGGACGGCGCCCTGCCTGGCCTCACTCCGGAGGCCCGGCGCAAGGTCTACGAGGCCATGATCACCACCCTGGCGACCCTGCACCAGGTGGATTACGCCGCGATCGGCCTCGGCGACTACGGCCGCCCCGGCAACTACTTCGCCCGCCAGGTGGAGCGCTGGACCCGGCAGTACCGCGCCTCGGAGACCGACCGGATCGAGGCGGCCGAAAAGCTGATGGAGTGGCTGCCCCGCACGGTGCCGGAGCAGGCCGGTACGTCGATCGTCCACGGCGACTACCGGCTGGACAACATGATCATGGCCCCCTCCGGCGACCGGGTGGCGGCGGTGCTGGACTGGGAGCTGTCGACGCTCGGCGACCCCCTGGCAGACTTTTCCTACACGCTGATGAACTGGGAGATGCCGCACGATGGCCGCAGCGGCCTGGGCGGGCTCGACCTGCCCGCGCTCGGCATCCCGTCGCGCGACAAGGCGGCGGCGCTCTACTGCCGGCTGACGGGGCGGGACGCCATGCCGGCGCTGGACTGGTACTTCGCCTACAACCTGTTCCGCCTGGTGGGCATCCTGCAGGGCATCGGCGGCCGGGTGCGCGACGGCACCGCCGCCAGCCCCCGGGCGGCCGAGATGGCGGCGCGCGCGCCCCGGCTGGCGGAGGCCGCCTGGGGCTTCGCCGTGAGGGCGGGGGCCTGAAGGAACCAAGATGCAGCTGAGCGGCAAGATCGTGGTCGTCACCGGCGCCGCCCAGGGCATCGGGCGCGCGCTCTGCGAACGCTTCCATGCCGAGGGTGCGGCCAAGGTGATCGCCGCCGACCTGAACATCGACGGCGCAGCGGAGACGGCCGACCGGGTGGGCGGCTCCGCCTTCGCCTGCGACGTCTCCCAGGCGGACGAGGTCGCCGCCATGGTGGAGAAGGTCCAGGCTGACGTGGGCGTGATCGACCTCTACGCCTCCAACGCCGGCGTCCTGGCGCGCGACCCCGACTTCAAGGACGCGTCTTCCGCCTCGGAGGAGGATTGGGCGCGATCCTGGGGCGTCAACGTCATGGGCCATGTTCACGCTGTGCGCGCCCTGCTGCCGGCCTGGCGCGAACGGCGCGAGGGCTACTTCCTGGCCACCGTCTCGGCCGCGGGCCTGCTGAGTCAGGTGGGCAGCGCCACCTATTCGACCACCAAGCACGCGGCGCTCGGCTTCTGCGAGCACCTCGCCATCACCCACAAGGACGACGGCATCAAGGTCTCGGCCCTCTGTCCCCAGGGGGTGGATACCGCTATGGCGCGCGGCGCGGACGCCAGGACGCCCGCCCTGCTGGACGGTCTGCTCAGCCTGGAGACGGTGGCGGAGTCCGTCGTCCAGGGCCTGGCCGCCGAACAGTTCCTGATCCTGCCCCATCCCCAGGTCGCCCAGTACATGCTGAACAAGGCGACGAACTACGACCGCTGGTTAGGCGGCATGGTCAAGCTGCGCCGCGCGACAGGGTGGTGAGCCGTCGTGCTGCGTGCTTCGAGACGCCCTTCGGGCTCCTCAGCATGACGAAGGTTTATGCAATCCACCCCCGCTCGTCATCCTGAGGAGCGGGCCTATGGCCCGCGTCTCGAAGGACGCAGGCCCTCGACAGCCAGTAGGAACCCCGTCGCCATGTCCCTGTTCGACCTGACCGGCAAGGTGGCCGTCGTCACCGGCTCCTCCCGCGGCATCGGCAAGGCGATCGCGCACCGCATGGCCGAGCAGGGAGCGCGGGTGGTGATCTCGTCGCGCAAGCAGGACGCCTGCCAGGCCGTCGCCGACGAGATCAACGCGGCCTTCGGCCCCGATCGGGCGGTGGCGATCGCCGCCAGCATCTCGCACAAGGAGGCGCTGGCCCAGCTGGTCACCCAGACGAATGACACGCTCGGCCCGATCGACGTGATGGTCTGCAACGCCGCCAGCAATCCTTATTACGGGCCAATGGCCGGCATCTCCGACGACCAGTTCCGCAAGATCATGGACAACAACATCCTGTCCAACCACTGGCTGGTCCAGCTGGTCGCGCCGCAGATGGTGGAGCGCGGCGACGGCGCAATCATCATCGTCTCCTCCATCGGCGGGCTGAAGTCCTCCACCGTCATCGGCGCCTACAACGTGTCAAAGGCCGCCGACATGCAGCTGGCCAGGAACTACGCCGACGAGTACGGCCCCCACAACGTGCGGGTGAACTGCATCGCGCCGGGCCTGATCCGCACCGACTTCGCCAAGGCGCTGTGGGAGAACCCCGCCACCCTGAAGTCCGCCACCGCCTCCACCCCTCTGCGCCGGATCGGCGAGCCGGACGAGATCGCGGGCGCGGCGGTGTTCCTGGCTTCGGACGCGGGGCGTTTCACCACCGGCCACGTGCTGGTGGTGGACGGCGGCCAGACCATCTCCAGCGGCGGGGCGATCGGGTGAGCACGATGAAGGCCCTCCTCAGCAAGGCGCCCGGCGGGCCCGACACCCTGGTCATCGAGGATCTGCCGACGCCTGAGCCCGGCCCCGGCGAGGTCCGCATCAAGGTGGCCGCCTGCGGGATCAACTTCCCCGACAGCCTGATCATCGAAGACAGATACCAGGTGAAGCCGCCCCGGCCCTTCTCGCCGGGCGCGGAGGTGTCCGGCGTGGTGGACGCCGTCGGAGAAGGCGTCGCGACGGTCTCGGCCGGCGACCGGGTGATCGGCTCGGCGGCCTATGGCGGTCTTTCGGAGATGATGGTTGTCCCGGCGAGCCGCTGCCTGCCCATGCCCGACGGCATGCCCTTCGAGACCGCCGCCGCCTTCACCATGACCTACGGCACCTCCTACCACGCCCTGAAGCAGCGCGGCCGTCTACAGCCCGACCAGACCCTGCTGGTGCTAGGCGCCGCGGGCGGGGTGGGGCTGGCGGCGGTGGAGATCGGCAAGGCGTTCGGCGCGCGCGTGATCGCTGCGGTCTCCTCCGACGAGAAGGCGGCGATGGCGAAGGCGCACGGCGCGGACGCCACGGTGGTCTATCCTCACGGCCCCTTCGACAAGGACGGGCTGAAGGCGTTGTCGGCCCAGTTCAAGGACGCGGTCGGAGCCGAAGGCGCCCACGTGATCTACGATCCCGTCGGCGGCGACTATGCGGAGCCCGCGCTGCGGGCCATCGCCTGGGAAGGCCGGTTCCTGGTGGTCGGCTTCCCGGCCGGCATTCCCAAGCTGCCGCTGAACCTCACCCTGCTCAAGGGCTGCGACATCTGCGGCGTGTTCTGGGGCGCCTTCGTGGCCCGCGATCCCAAGGCGCACCAAGCCAATGTCGCGCAGATGATGTCGCTCTACGCCGAGGGGAAGCTCCGCCCCGAGGTGTCCCAGACCTTCCCTTTCGTCCGGGCCGCCGAGGCGATCCGTGTGCTGGCCGAGCGGCGGGCCCTGGGCAAGGTCGTGGTCCGGATGGGCGGATAGCGTCAGTTCAGCAGGCGCGTTCCGGTCGGTGCGCTTGGCCGGTGCGGCGGCGGCCATGACCGGGAGTCGTTGGGCGGTCTTCCTGCGCCGATGTCTTCAGCCAGGGTGTTGAAGGCCGCATCCGCATCGCCCCAAGTGGTGAAGTTGACCTCGTCGCGCAGCTGGGTCTCGAAGAATCGGTAACGGATGGGCAGGCGCGACCCGTCCGCCAGCACGACCTCACCGGTGATGGCCGCGCCGCCAAGCCCGAAACTGCCGGCGTTCAGCGACGTGCTGAGCCCAAGTTCGCGCGAGGTCGGCCGGTTCGGCTGGATGTCCTGGATCACCAGATGCACCTGAAGCGGCGCCTTGTGGCTCCGGGCTATGGCCTGCTCCACCTCGTGCTGCAGCTCAAGCCGCTGTCCGTCGAGCTCAGCCTGCCCGAGGTCCGCCGTCCGCGCCTGCACGGCGGGCCCGAGGCGGACATCCACGCTGGACGATTGCGCGAAGGCCGCGGATTCGACGGCGGACAAGATTATGACGGAGGCGAACAAGGCGATGGGTCTCATGCAGTTTGAACCCTATGGGCTTCCGGCAGGTTCCACCGGCCAAGCCTGCGGTCGGATTGACCCCTCGCCGGGCGGGGGATATAAGGATATCCTTATATGATTACCTCGTCCTTTTAACATCCGGTTCGGTCATGCAGGTCCAGCCCTCGCCGTCCCGGCCGGCCCTCGCTCCCGTGGGGGCCGTGCGGCCGCGGGTCTCGTTCGAGTTCTTCCCGCCCAAGACCCCGGAGTTGGAGGCCCAGCTCTGGCGCGCCGTCGATCGGCTGGCGCCGCTGGATCCCACCTTCGTCTCGGTCACCTACGGGGCCGGCGGCTCCACGCGGGAACGCACGCTCGGCGTCCTGCGCCGGATGCTGGCCGAGACACGGCTTAAGCCCGCCGCCCACCTGACCTGCGTCTCCGCCACTCGGGCGGAGGTGGACCAGGTGGTGCGCGACTACTGGGCGGCCGGGGTACGCCACATCGTGGCGCTGCGCGGCGACCCGCCGGGCCAGCTCGGCGGCGCCTACCAGCCGGGACCGGACAGCTATCGCAACGCCTGCGAGCTGGCGGCCGGCATCAGCGCCATCGCGCCCTTCGAGATCAGCGTCGCCGCCTATCCGGAGAAGCATCCCGAGAGCCCCTCCATGCTGCAGGACATCGACGCCCTGAAGGCCAAGGTGGACTCAGGCGCGACCCGCGCGATCACCCAGTTCTTCCTGGACACCGAAGCCTTCTACCGCTTCGTCGACCGGGTGCGGAAGGCTGGGATCAACATCCCGATCCTGCCCGGCGTGATGCCGGTGACCAGCGTCAAGGGCCTGAAGCGCATGGCCGAGATCGCCTGCGCCCACATCCCTGCCTCCATCGCCAAGGTGTTCGAGGGCCTGGACGCCGATCCGGACACGCGCAGCCTGGTGGCCGCGACGGTCGCCAGCGAGATGTGCCAGGAGCTGGTGGGCCAGGGGTTCTCGGAGCTGCATTTCTACACCCTGAACCGGGCCGAGCTGGTCTACGCAGTCTGCCGCATGCTGGGCGTCACCACACCCGCAGCCGAGGCCGCATGAGGCGCGCCGACCGCATCGCGGCGCTGAAGGCCGCCGCCCATGATCGCATCCTGATCCTGGACGGCGCCGCGGGCTCCATGTTCCAGCAACGCAAGCTGACCGAAGCGGACTTCCGCGGGGCCCGCTTCGCCGACCATCCGAGCCCCTTGCAGGGCGACAACGACCTGCTCTGCGTCACCCGGCCGGACGTGGTAGGCGAGCTGCACGACGCCTATCTGGCCGCCGGCGCCGACATCGTGGCCACCAACACCTTCAACGCCACCTCGATCAGCCAGGCGGACTACGCGCTGGAGGCGGCGGTGATGGACATCAACGCCTGCGCGGCCCGCCTGGCGCGGGAGGCGGCCGACCGCTGGACCGCCAAGAGCCCGGACCGGCCGCGCTATGTCGCCGGCTCCATCGGGCCGCTCTCGCGCACCCTGTCCATCTCCCCGGACGTGAACGATCCGTCCAAACGGGCGGTGACCTTCGACGAGGTCTACCACGCCTATCGCGAGCAGGCCCTGGCGCTGCACGCGGGCGATGTGGACATCTTCCTGGTGGAGACGGTGTTCGACACCCTGAACGCCAAGGCCGCCATCAAGGCGATCCTGGACCTGGAGGACGACGGAATGGAGCCCCTGCCGATCTGGGTCTCCGGCACCATCACCGACCGGTCGGGCCGCACCCTGTCGGGCCAGACCGTGGAGGCCTTCTGGAACTCCATCCGCCATGCCCGCCCTTTTGCGGTGGGGCTGAACTGCGCCCTGGGCGCCGAGCTGATGCGCCCGCACGTGGCCGAGCTCTCGAGGCTGGCCGACTGCCTGGTCTCCGCCTATCCCAACGCCGGCCTTCCGAACGCCTTCGGCGAGTACGACGAGCAGCCGCACGAGACCGCCTGCCAGCTGGAGGAGTGGGCGGCGAGCGGCATCGTCAACATCCTGGGCGGCTGCTGCGGCACCACGCCAGACCACATCGCCCACATAGCCCAGTCGGTAGCCGGCAAGCGTCCCCGCGCTCCGGTGAAGCGGCCTGTCGCCATGCGCCTGTCAGGGTTGGAGCCGTTCGAGCTGGCATGACCGCGTCGTGACGGTCAGCCGCCCTGATCCCAAGCTCGCCCTGTCCCAGGTCGAGGTCGAGGCACTGCGCACTTTGCGCGCCCGGCTGAACAAGCCGGCGGTGAGCGACGCCGCCTCCGCCACCCTCGGCCGCGCCTTCTTCCAGGTGATCGCCCGCTCCGACCTCGAACCCGCCGCCGACTCCGCGGGTCTCACCGTGATTGAGGCCACCCTGGGCCGCGCGCCGGCCACGATTTTGGACGCGGTGCATGGCGCCGGCATGGCCAACCTGCGCGTGATCCTCGGCGTGCTGTACAAGCGCCTGACCTCAAGCCCCGCCGACTGGCGTGCGCTGCAAACGGCTGGGGCGCCCCAGGCGGTGATCTCTCGCCGCCTCCAGCTCGCCGGCCGCGAGCCCGATCCGATTGCAAGCGCATGACCGTCCCCATCTTCGTCAACATCGGCGAGCGCACCAACGTCACCGGTTCCGCCAAGTTCAGGAAGCTGGTGGCCGCCGGCGACTATCCGGCCGCCCTGGACGTCGCCCGCCAGCAGGTGGAGGCCGGCGCCCAGGTCATCGACGTGAACATGGACGAGGGCCTGCTCGACTCCGCCGCCGCCATGACCACCTTCCTGAACCTGATCGCCGGCGAGCCCGACATCGCGCGGGTGCCGGTGATGGTCGACAGCTCCAAGTGGGAGGTGATCGAGGCCGGGCTGAAGTGCGTGCAGGGCCGCTGCATCGTCAACTCCATCAGCCTCAAGGAGGGCGAGGCGAAGTTCATCGCCCAGGCCAAGGCCTGCCAGCGCTATGGCGCGGCGGTCGTGGTCATGGCCTTCGACGAGGTGGGCCAGGCCGACACCGCCGACCGCAAGGTGGAGATCTGCACCCGGGCCTACCGGCTGCTGGTGGACAAGCTGGGCTATCCGCCCGAGGACATCATCTTCGACCCCAACATCTTCGCGGTGGCGACGGGGATCGAGGAGCACAACAACTACGCGCTCGACTTCATCCATGCGACCAAGCGCATCCGGGATAGCCTGCCCCACGCCCACATCTCCGGCGGCGTCTCCAACGTCTCGTTCAGCTTCCGGGGCAACGAGCCGGTGCGGCGCGCCATGCACTCGGTCTTCCTCTACCACGCCATCGCCGCGGGCATGGACATGGGCATCGTCAACGCCGGCGACCTGCCCGTCTACGACAAGATCGACCCGGAGCTGCGGGAAGCGGTCGAGGACGTCATCCAGAACCGCCGGGCCGATAGCACCGAGCGGCTGGTGGACCTCGCGCCCAAGTACAAGGGCGACAAGGGCGCCGTGCGGGTGGTGGACCTGGCCTGGCGAGAGCAGCCCGTTGGCAAGCGGCTGGAATACGCCCTGGTCAACGGCAATTCCGAGTTCATCGTCGCCGACACCGAAGAGGCGCGCCTGTCGGTCGCCCGGCCCCTGCACGTCATCGAAGGCCCGCTGATGGACGGGATGAACGTGGTCGGCGACCTGTTCGGCGCAGGCAAGATGTTCCTGCCCCAGGTGGTCAAGTCCGCCCGCGTGATGAAGCAGGCCGTAGCCCACCTGATGCCCTTCATGGAGGCTGAGGCCGGCGGGGGTCCGCGCAGCTACGCCGGCAAGGTGCTGATGGCCACGGTGAAGGGCGACGTGCACGACATCGGCAAGTCCATCGTCGGCGTCGTGCTCCAGTGCAACAATTACGAGGTGATCGACCTCGGCGTCATGGTGCCGGCCGACCGCATCCTGGACGCCGCCATGGAGCACAAGGTCGACATCGTGGGCCTCTCCGGCCTGATTACGCCGTCCCTGGACGAGATGGTGTTCGTGGCCAGCGAGATGCAGCGCCGCGGCATGGGCGACAAGCCGCTGCTGATCGGCGGCGCCACCACCAGCCGCACCCACACCGCGGTGAAGATCGAGCCCGTCTTCGACGGCGCCACCATCTACGTCCCCGACGCCAGCCGGGCCGTGGGCGTGGTCTCAGGCCTGCTGTCGCCGAGCGAGGGCCAGAACGCCCGCTCCGCCGTGCGCGACGAGTATGTCAAGATCCGCGAGCAGTTCGCCCGGGGCCGCGAGCAGAAGGCCCGCGCGACCCTCGAGCAGGCCCGCGCCAGCCGTTTCCGCCCCGACTTCGCTGACCACACGCCCACGCGCCCGAGCTTCCTCGGCACGCGCGCCTTCAACGACTACGACCTGGCCACCCTCGCGGCCGCCATCGACTGGACGCCCTTCTTCGCCAGCTGGGAGCTGGTCGGCCGCTACCCGGCGATCTTCGAGGACGATGTCGTGGGTGAAGCCGCCCGCAACCTCTACGCCGACGCCCGGCCCATGCTGGACCGCATCGTCCAGGAGAGCCTGTTCCAAGCCTCAGGCGTGGTCGGCTTCTGGGCCGCCAACAGCGAGGCGGACGATATCATTCTGTATACGGACGATACGCGATCAAGCGAGTTGGCGCGCTTGCACACCCTGCGTCAGCAGATGCTGAAGAGCGAGGGCAAGCCGAACCTGGCGCTCTCAGATTTCGTCGCCCCGATAGGCGGCCCGGCCGACTACATGGGCGCCTTCGCCGTCACCGCCGGCCACGGCGAGAGCGCGCTGTCGCTGCACTACAAGCAGGCCGGCGACGACTACTCCGCCATCCTGGCCACGACCCTGGCCGACCGGCTGGCCGAGGCGTTCGCCGAGGTGATGCACGCGCGCGTTCGCCGCGAGCTCTGGGGTTATGCGCCGGACGAGGCGCTGGCGGTGGACGACCTGCTGGCCGAGAAGTACCGCGGCATCCGTCCGGCTCCGGGCTATCCCGCCCAGCCGGACCACACTGAGAAGGCCACCTTGTTCCGCCTGCTCGACGCCGAGCGCGCCACGGGCATGTCGCTGACCGAGAGCTTCGCCATGGCCCCGCCGGCCTCGGTCTCCGGCCTCTACTTCGCCCACCCGGAGGCGCACTACTTCGGCGTGGGCAAGATCGACGCCGACCAAACCGCCGACTACGCCCGCCGCAAGGGCTGGGAGGTGAAGACGGCCGAGCGCTGGCTGGCTCCAATCCTCAACTACGACCCGGCGCGGTAACTCCCTCTCGGGAGACATGCAGGCGCCTGAGGCGTCAAGCCGATCTGAGCTGGAGTAAGCCCAGAGCAACTCAGCTGCGCAGGATGATCCAGCTCATTGCCTGCCGGACTTGACGAGCGTTCCATCTTTGACATGGACTTGGTAGCCCGGCCGGCCCATGGCTGATGCCGGTTCTTTTCGCTATCGCAACATCTCCAACATTGCACCGCGGACGCCCGTGCCCTAGCACCCGCTCGGGCCGGAGGAGCCATCCCCGGCGGAGATAGTGAATGCGTGCGATCACGCTGATGGTTGCGATCTGCGTCGGCGTCGCCGGATGCGCCAAGAAGGCCCCGCCCAAGCCCCCGCCGCCGACCGTGATCGTCTCCAAGCCCCTGGCCAAGAAGATCGTGGACTGGGACGACTTCGTGGGCCGCTTCGAGGCGATCGACTCCGTGGACATCCGTCCGCGGGTGAGCGGGTATCTGAAGTCGATCGGCTTCACTGACGGCCAGGTGGTCCGCAAGGGCCAGGTGCTGTTCGTCATCGACCCCCGCCCCTACCAGGCGGCGCTGGACCAGGCCAAGGGGCAGGAGGCGCGTGCGGTCGCCACCCTGGCCAACGCCAGGATCGAGCGCGCCCGGGCCGAGCGCCTGTACGCGGCCAAGGCGATCGCCGAGCAGGAGTACGAGACCCGCCTGGCCGCCGAACAGCAGGCGGCCGCCGACCTGGTCGCCGCCCGCGCCACCACCGCGACAGCCGCCCTGAACCTGAGCTTCACCCGGGTGACCGCGCCCCAGGACGGCCTGGCCTCGGATCGCCGGGTGGCGCCCGGCAACCTGGTGACCCAGGACACCACCATCCTGACCAACATCACCGACCTGAACCCGATCCGCTTCAGCTTCTACGGCGCGGAGTCGCTCTATCTGAAGTACCAGCGCCAGGCGGCGATGGGCAGCCGGCCCAGTTCCCGCACCTTCGCCAACCCGGTGGAGATCCGGCTGCAGGACCAGCCCAACTTCGCCATCCGCGGCCGCATGGACTTCGTGGACAACACGTTGGACGCGAACTCGGGCACGATCCGGGGCCGCGCCCTGGTGGACAATCCCAAGCTGATCTACCTGCCGGGCCTGTTCGGCCACCTGCGCCTGCTGGGCTCCGGCGCCTATCAGGCCCTGCTCATCCCCGACGATGTCACCACGACCCAGCAGAGCGACACGGTCGTCTATGTGGTCGGCCGCGACGGCAAGATCGAGCAGCGCAAGATCACCGAGGGGCCGCTGGTGGACGGCCTGCGCGTGGTGACCGGTGGCCTCAAGGCCGGGGACGATCTGGTTATCGACGGCCTGCAGCGCGCCAAGGTGGGCGTCGAGGTGAAGGTCAAGCAGGGCAGGATCACCCCGCCCGACCCCGGCGCCTCGCCCACGCCCGCCGACCTCGCGCCCCCCGCCGCCGCCGGCACCTACGCCGGCCAGATCCAGTAAGGCGGCCCACGGGCGATGCGTTTTTCCCACTTCATGATCGACCGGCCGGTGTTCGCGGCCGTCATCGCCATCCTGATCACCCTGCTGGGCGCCATCGCCTACCCGAACCTGCCGGCCGCCCAGTACCCGGAGATCGTGCCGCCGACCGTCAACGTGACGCTGACCTATCCCGGCGCCTCGGCCGAGACCATCGCCGAGACCGTGGCCGACCCTCTCGAGGAACAGATCAACGGGGTGGAGGACATGATCTACATGTCCTCCCAGTCCACCGGCGACGGCAACCTGCAGATCACCGTCACCTTCAAGCTCGGCACCGACCTCGACAAGGCCCAGGAGCTTGTAGAGAACCGGGTCGACACCGCCAAGCCCCGCCTGCCCCAGGAGATCCAGTCCACCGGCATCACGGTGCGCAAGAGCTCGCCGGACATCCTGCTGGCGGTGCACATGTACTCGCCGGACAAGTCTCTGGACCAGCAGTACGTGGCCAACTACGTCACCCTGCAGGTCCAGAACCCCCTGTTGCGGCTGCCGGGCGTCGGCGACGTGTCGGTGCGTGCGGCGCGCGACTACTCCATCCGCATCTGGATCGACCCGGACAAGGCGGCGGCGCGCAACCTCACGGTGGACGACATCGTCACCCAGCTGAGGAACCACAACGTCCAGGTCGCCGCCGGCAACATCGGTTCGCCGCCTTTCGGGAACAATCCGGCCGCCTACCAGCTGCAGGTCCAGACCCAGGGCCGGCTGGTGACGCCTGCGGAGTTCGCCGACATCGTGCTGAAGCGCGACGACCAGGGGCGCATCACGCGCGTCTCGGACGTGGCGCGGGTGACGCTGGGCGCCGCCACCTACACCACCAACGCCTATCTCGGCATCCTCAAGGACGGCAAGCCGGACACCAACCCCGCCGCCGCCATCGGCATCCTGCAGCAGCCCGGCACCAATGCGCTGCAGGCCGCCGACGCCGTCATCAAGGAGATGGCGGAGCTGAAGAAGAGCTTCCCGCCGGGGCTCGACTACCAGATCATCTACAACCCCACCCAGTACATCAAGGACAGCATCACCGAGGTGCAGCGCACCCTGTTCGAGGCGCTGATCCTGGTGGTGGTGGTGGTGATCGTCTTCCTGCAGAGCTGGCGCGCGGCGATCATCCCGATCCTGGCCATCCCGGTCAGCCTGATCGGCACGCTGGCGGTGATGCTGGCGGCGGGGTTTTCGCTCAACAACCTGTCGCTGTTCGGCCTGGTGCTGGCCATCGGCATCGTGGTCGACGACGCCATTGTCGTGGTGGAGAACGTCGAGCGCCACCTCGAAGACGGCATGAGCCCCCCCGAAGCCGCCCATGCCACCATGGACGAGGTGGGCGGCGCCCTGGTCGCCATCGCGCTCGTGCTCTCGGCGGTGTTCATCCCCGCGGCCTTCATCAGCGGCATCTCGGGCCAGTTCTACCGCCAGTTCGCCCTGACCATCGCCACGGCCACCATCTTCTCCCTGATCGTGTCGCTGACCCTGTCCCCCGCCATGGCCGCCCTGCTGCTGAAGCCCAAGCACCAGCACGGCGGCAAGCGCGGGCCGGCCTGGATGCGGCCGTTCAGCGTCGGCGCGCAGACGTTCAACAAGGGCTTCGACCGGCTGAGCCGGGGCTACGGCAACCTGACACGGCGGTTGCTGCGCATGGCCGTGCTCATGCTGGTGATCTATGCCGGCCTGATCGCGCTGACCGTCTGGCGGATCGGGGCGACGCCCGTGGGCTTCATCCCGTCCCAGGACCAGGGCAATGTCATCATGGCGGCGAACCTGCCCAACGGATCCTCGCTGTCGCGAACCGACACCCTGATCCGCAAGACCATTCCTCTCGCGCTTGGATCCAAGGGCATGATCGGCGCATCCACCTATGCCGGGGTGGACGCCTCCACCCAGACCACCAACTCCGCCTCCGGACAGGCCTACCTGATCGAGGACAGCTTCGAGAACCGCCACAAGGCCCATGTCACGCTGAAGAGCATGATCGCCGACGAGCAGAAGCGGCTGCAGTCGATCCCCGGCGCCCAGATCCGCATCCTGCCGCCGCCGCCCGTACGCGGCATCGGCACTCAGGGCGGGGTGAAGATGATCATCGAGGACCGGAGCGGGAAGGCCAACTACAAGCAGCTGGAGCAGGTCGCCCAGGAGATGGTCGACGCCGTCAACCAGGACCCCAGCGTCACCGGCGCCTACGAGACCTTCAACACCAAGACTCCCCGCTTGCTGGCTAACATCGACCGGGTGAAGGCGGAGTACTTCGGCGTCAACGACAGTTCTGTCTTCAACACCCTGCAGACCTATCTGGGCTCAAGCTACATCAATGACTTCAACTACCTGAACCACACCTACGAGGTGTTCGCCCAGGCCGACACGCCCTACCGCATGGACGCCTCGGAAATCCAGCAGCTGCAGACCCGCACCAACAGCGGCGCGATGATGCCGCTGGGCGCGGTGATCGACGTCAAGCGCGTCACCGGTCCCTACCGCGTGCTGCGCTACCAGCTGTTCCCCGCCGCCGAGGTCCAGGCCAACACGCCCCCCGGCCGCTCCACCGGCCAGACCATGAAGGCGATGGAAGAGATCGCCACCCGCATCCTGCCCGAGGGCTACCACTATGAGTGGACCGAGCTGGCCTACCAGCAGGAAGCTGCCGGCAACACCGCAGGCCTGGTGTTCGTGCTGGCCGTGGTGCTGGTCTTCCTGCTGCTGGCGGCGCTGTACGAGAGCGTGACCATGCCGCTGGCGGTGATCCTGATCGTGCCCATGTGCCTGCTGGCCGCCATCACCGGCGTGAACATCATGGGGCTGGACAACAACATCCTGACCCAGATCGGCTTCATCGTACTGGTGGGCCTGGCCGCCAAGAACGCCATCCTGATCGTGGAGTTTGCGCGCCAGGGCGAGATCGAGCACGGACACGACCGCTACAAGGCCGCGACCGAAGCGGCCCGCACCCGCCTGCGTCCGATCCTGATGACCTCCTTCGCCTTCATTCTGGGCGTGGTGCCGCTGGCGTTTGCAAGCGGGGCCGGCGCGGAGCTGCGTCAGGCGCTGGGGGTCGCGGTGTTCTTCGGCATGATCGGGGTGACCGTGTTCGGCCTGATCTTCACCCCGGTCTTCTACACCGTGGCCCGCGCGCTCGGCGACCGCCTGCCCAAGCCCGCCAAGCCCCCGCCCGAGGCGCCCACCACCGGCGGCATGCCGACCGGGGCCGAGGTCTGATGCGCCAGCTCGCGCCTCGCCTCGCCGGCCTGCTCAGCTGTGCAGCCCTCACCGGCTGCGTGGTCGGTCCCAAGTACGTCCCGCCCTCCACACCCGCGCCCGACCAGCCGGGCGGCGGCAAGTTTGCGGCCAGCGCGCCGGACACCTCCACCGGGTCGCCCCTGCCGCCGGACTGGTGGCGGCTCTACAACGACGCCGCGCTCAACGACCTCGTTCAGGACGCCCTGCTCCACAACAACACGCTGAAGCAGTCCGCCGCCAACTTGGTGCAGGCGCGCGCCGCCCTGACGCTCGCCCGCTCCGCCCGCCTGCCCTCCACCAACCTCACCGGCAGCGCCCAGTACGGCGTCAGCGGCGATAGCCTCTTCGCGTCCGCGATCCGCAGCGGCGGCGACTCCGCCGGCAGCACCGCCTCGATCGTCCCGCCCGCACAAAGCTACTATTCCTACGGCCTGGACGTCTCCTACGAGGTGGATCTGTTCGGGCGTATAACCCGCACCATCCAGGCCGCCCGCGCCGACGCCCAGGCCCAGGCCGCAGCCCTCGACTACACCCGCGTCAGCGTCGCCGGCGAGACCACCCGGGCCTATGTCAACGCCTGCGCCTTCGGTCAGGAGGCCGAGGTCGCCCAGCGCGCGGTGGACGTGGTCCAGCAGACGCTCGCCGTCACCAAGGCGCAGCAGGCGGCCGGCGGCGTCGGCCAGCTCGAAGTGGTCCAGCAGCAGGGCCTGCTGCAGCAGGTCCAGGCCGACCAGCCGGCCTACGACGCCCAGCGCCGCAGCGCCTTGTTCCAATTGGCGGTGCTGACAGGCAAGCCCCCGGAAGCCATCTCCAAGGACGCCGATGCCTGCAAGGCCCCGCCGACGCTGAAGCAGCTGGTGCCGGTGGGCGACGGCCAGGCCCTGATCCGCCGCCGCCCGGACCTGCGCGAGGCCGAGCGGCAGCTGGCCGGTAACGTCGCCCGCATCGGCGTCGCCACCGCCGACCTCTACCCCACCATCACGATCGGCGGATCGGCAGCGGAGTCGGCCACCAAGCTCGGCAACCTGGCCTCCACCGGCGGCCTGAGCTATCTCATCGGCCCGCTGCTGAGCTGGAGTTTCCCCAACACCCTGGCGGTACAGGCGCAGATCCGGGAAGCGCGCGCCGCCGCCTCAGCCTCGCTGGCCAACTTCCAGCAGACCGTGCTGCAGGCGCTGCAGGACGTGGAGACCTCGCTCGTCGCCTACCAGGGCGAGCTTCGCCGCAACAAGTCGCTCAAGGGCGCCGACGACGCGCAGCGCCACGCCTTCGACCTCCAGCGCATCCGCTACCGCGAAGGCTCGGCCAGCTATCTCGACCTGCTGACCGCCGAAACCAACCTCGTCAACGCCGACCTGGCTCTGGCCGACTCCGACCAGGCGCTGGCCTCCGACCAGGTCACCGTGTTCAAGTCGCTCGGGGGCGGCTGGGAGCAGGCGCCGCCTGTCACGCCGCTGCCGATCCCGGACAGCAAGAAGGGCGACGCGGTCACCCCGGTCGCCTGAGCCGCTTTCAGCCATTCGTAAGTCGAAGGCGCGAAACTCGCCCGGTTCTTCGACGCCTCGGGTCACGTCATGCTGTTCGGCATCCTCCTCTCCGCCGCCGTGGCGCTGCTCGCCATGGGGCTGGTCCATGTGCTGGTGGAGCGGCGCTCTCCCGTCGCGCCGGTCCCGCCCAACCACCGGCTGCTGAATCTGGCGACCATGCTGGCCTGGCTTATGCTGAACGCTGCGGTCGGGCCGCTGCTGGTCGGCGCGGTCGCGGTCGGCGCGAACCGCCTTGGCGGTGGGATGATCGTCCTGTCCGACCACGGCTGGGGACTGGCCGCAGGCGCCTTTGCCTACGTTTTCGTCGCCGACGCCGGCGAGTACGGCTTCCACCGCCTGCAGCACACCGTTCCCTGGCTCTGGTCGCTGCACACCCTGCACCACAGCGAGCCGCACATAAACTCCACCTCCGGCGTGCTGCACCACTGGTCGGCGATGATCATGCGCACCGCCTTCGTCGCCTTGCCGCTCGGGCTGCTGTTCAGGGCGCCGGCGGCCGTCCTCTCGATCTATTTCCTGTCGACCCTCTACGTGCACTTCATGCACGCCAACTCCACGCTGGATTTCGGCCGGTTGTCCTGGCTGTTGTCCTCGCCCAGCTACCACCGCATCCATCACTCGGTGGAGCCGGAACACTATGACCGGAACTTCGCCTTCATCTTCCCGATCTACGACGTGGCCCTTGGCACCTACCGGCGGGCCCGGCCCGGCGAGCTCCCCGCCACGGGCCTGGAGGACGGTGACCGCCCCCACGACCTTCTGGAGGTGATGCTCTGGCCGGTGCGGCGTCGCTTGCGCCGATGGAATGGCTTGATCACCGCCCAATAGAAAGGGCCGCCACGACGGGCGGCCCTCCTGCCGGATGCGACGGCGAGATCAGTAGCCGTAGCTGGCTTCCCAGCGCAGGCTGCGGCCCACATAGTCGAGCTGCGACTGGACGTAGCCCTGCTGGTCCGGGGTCAGCTGGCCGTAGCGCTGGTAGTTGTTCCGCGCATAGCGGCGGACCTGGCTCAGGCGGGCATAGGCCTGCTGGGCCTCGCCTGGGCTGATCCGGCCGTTGGCGGACAGGCGGTTGATCCGCTGCTGCAGGAAATCGATGCGAGCCCTCACATCGGTCGGCGCACCGCGCCAGAACCCGCCGGCGCCGACAGGGCCGTAGGCCGGCGGCGGAGCACCGTAGCCCGGCTGGGGATAGTAATAGCCCGGAGGGCAGGGATCGTTGCGCTGTCCGGCGATCACGTTGCCGGCCACGCCACCGCCGACCGCGCCCAGAACCGCACCTTCACCGCGGGAGTGGCGGCCCGCCAGCACGCTGCCGAGCACGGCGCCCGCGCCCGCGCCGAGAACGGTGCCTTCCACCCGGCTGTTCTGGTTGGACTGCACGCACGCCGGGTTCGGCGGCTGGGCCAGGGCGGCGCTCGGCAGGACGGCCGCCATGGCCCCGGCCAGAATAAGCTTCTTCTTCATGTCTTGCCTCCGTCAGCACGCCTCCAGGGCGTGCAGCCTGTTTCGAATGGCGGGACGGTAGCCCCGCCAAGCTGAACCAGGGCTGACGACAGGGCTCACGCCTGCGTCAGCCCCGAGACTCAGCGGTGGTAGTGGCGGTGGGCCATGTAGTGACCGACCGCGCAGCCGCCCGCCGCGCCGACAAGGGCGTGGTGGCCGGCGAAATGGCCGGCGACGCCGCCGACCAGGGCGCCCTTCAGGCAGCCCCTCGCCTCGGCCGCGCCTGCGGTCAGGGCGAGTGCAGCGGTGGCGGCGATCAGGATGGTCTTCATGTGGGTTTCCTCAGATGGCGGTTGCTGAACGCAAAAGGCCAAGCTTGGGTCCCCCGCCGCCCAGCTTACCTGGCTGAGCGGGACCCGCCGGACGCGTTAAACCACGCGATCCACCAGCATGGCCTTGATCGAGGCGATCGCCTTGGCCGGGTTCAGCCCCTTCGGACACACCTGCGCGCAGTTCATGATGGTGTGGCAGCGATAGAGCTTGAACGGGTCTTCCAGGTAGTCGAGCCGCTCGCCCCGCGCCTCGTCGCGGCTGTCGGCCAGCCAGCGATAGGCCTGCAGCAGGGCGGCGGGACCCAGGTACTTCTCCTGGTTCCACCAGTAGCTCGGGCAGGACGTGGAGCAGCAGGCGCACATTATGCACTCGTACAGTCCGTCGACCAGGCCGCGGTCCTCCGGCGTCTGCACCCACTCCTTCTGAGGCTCGGGCGTGTCGGTGTGCAGCCAGGGTTCGATCGATTCGTACTGGGCGAAAAACAGCGTCAGGTCCGCCACCAGGTCCTTGATCACCGGCATGTGCGGCAGGGGCGAGATGGTGATCTCCTTGCCCGGAACGTCGGACCAGGCATGGGTGCAGGCCAAGGTATTACGGCCGCCCAGGTTGACCGAACAGGAGCCGCACACGCCCTCGCGGCAGGAGCGGCGGATCGCGAGGGTCGGGTCCACGGTGTTCTTGATGTGCAGGATCACGTCGAGCACCATCGGCCCGCAGGATCCGACATCCACGTCGTAGGTGTCCCAGCGCGGATTGGAATCCACTTCGGGATCGTAGCGATAGACCTTGAAGGTCTTGACCTTCTTGGCCCCCTCGGGCGCAGGGTGGTGTTTGCCCTTGGTAAGCTTGGAGTTCTTCGGAAGCGCGAATTCAGCCATGAGCGTGTCCTAAACCGTCCGGCGCCTGCGGCGCTTGCGATCGAGCACCGTCATCAGATCGTTGTTCTCTTCGATCCGCAGCATGCGGATGTCGCGTAATGACGGGACGAACCAATCGTATTCTTCCGCCAAATCCTGCACCACGGCGATGCAATCAGTCGCGTCGATCTCATCCAATGCGAAGTAAACCGAGCCCTGCTTGTTTTCGAACCCGTTGGCTTCCAGAAAGCGGCGCACATCAGAGTAAGCATTACGCCAGGAGTCGTTTTTATAGAGTTGCTCAAGCAACTCAGTGTTGAAGTCGAAGGTGATCGCGTACACGCGCTGCCGTCCTCGCGCCCTGTTATGCCCGAGACCAGCTGTAGCGATCGCCATCGTCCACCCTCAGTACACCCGCCTCTTAGGCGGAATGTACGACACGTCGTTGGTCATGGTGTAGGTGTGCACCGGGCGGTAGTCGATCGACACCTTGCCCGTGCCGGCATCCAGCCACGCCAAGGTGTGCTTCATCCACTCCGCATCGTTGCGATCCGGATAGTCGTCCCGGGCGTGGGCCCCTCTACTCTCCGGGCGGTTGACGGCGGAGTTCACCGTCACCGCCGCCTGGCCGATCAGGTTGTCGAATTCAAGCGTTTCCATCAGGTCGGTGTTCCAGATCATCCCGCGGTCGGTGGTGCGGATGTCGGCGACCTTGTCGTAGACGTCGGCGATGCGCTTGACGCCCTGCTGCAGGGTGTCGTCGATGCG
Organism: Caulobacter sp. S45; assembly: GCF_903642205.1. Classification (GTDB taxonomy): domain Bacteria; phylum Pseudomonadota; class Alphaproteobacteria; order Caulobacterales; family Caulobacteraceae; genus CAHJWH01. The sequence goes on from NZ_CAHJWH010000002.1 coordinate 50,825, forward strand.
GAACACCGCCACATCCTCCTGCATCGCCTTCTGCATCTCCATCCGAAGGGTCGAGGTCGGCGTGGAGCCGGAGGCGTTGCGGAAGCGGTCCAGCCGGGCGAGGTGGGGATCGGTAAGGCTGTCCGGGATGTCCCGCTGGGCCTCGCCGGGCTTGACGATCTCAGCCGCCCGCAGGCCCGCCGCGCGCCCGAACACCACAAGGTCGGTCAGCGAGTTGGAGCCCAGCCGGTTGGCGCCGTGGATGGAGACGCAGGCGGCCTCGCCCACCGCCATCAGGCCAGGCACCACGTGGTCGTTGTCCTCGCCGACCTTGGTGAGCACCTCGCCGTGGTAGTTCGCCGGAATGCCGCCCATGTTGTAGTGGACGGTCGGAAGGACCGGGATCGGCTCCTTGGTGACGTCCACGCCGGCGAAGATGCGCGCGGACTCCGAGATGCCGGGCAGCCGCTCGTGGATCACCGCAGGATCGAGGTGGTCCAGGTGCAGGAAGATGTGGTCCTTGTTCGGACCGACGCCGCGCCCTTCCTTGATCTCCACCGTCATCGAGCGGCTGACCACGTCGCGTGACGCCAAGTCCTTGGCCGAAGGGGCGTAGCGCTCCATGAAGCGCTCCCCCTCCGAATTGGTCAGGTAACCGCCCTCGCCCCGCACGCCCTCGGTGATCAGCACGCCGGCGCCATAGATCCCCGTGGGGTGGAACTGCACGAACTCCATGTCCTGCAGCGGAAGCCCCGCCCGCAGGATCATGGCGTTGCCGTCGCCGGTGCAGGTGTGGGCCGAGGTGCAGGAGAGATAGGCCCGGCCGTAGCCGCCGGTGGCCAGGATCACCAGTTGGGCGGAGAAGCGATGCAGGGTGCCGTCGTCCAGCTTCCACGCGGTGACGCCGCGGCAGGCCCCCTCGTCCATGATCAGGTCGAGCGCGAAATACTCGGTGAAGAACTCCACCGAGCGGCGCAGCGACTGGCCGTAGAGGGTGTGCAGGATGGCGTGGCCGGTGCGGTCGGCGGCGGCGCAGGTGCGCTGGATCGGCCCCTCGCCGAAGTTCTTGGTCATGCCGCCGAAGGCGCGCTGATAGATCTTGCCCTCGTCGGTGCGGGAGAAGGGCACGCCCCAGTGCTCCAGCTCATAGACGGCGGCCGGGGCGTTGCGGGTCAGGTATTCGATGGCGTCCTGGTCGCCGAGCCAGTCGGAGCCCTTGACGGTGTCGTACATGTGCCAGCGCCAGTCGTCCGCGCCCATGTTGCCCAGCGAGGCGGAGATGCCGCCCTGGGCCGCCACAGTGTGCGATCGCGTCGGGAAAACTTTGGAGACGCAGGCGGTCTTCAGGCCGGCCTGCGCGCAGCCGAGGGCGGCGCGGAGGCCGGAGCCGCCTGCCCCGACCACCACCACGTCGTAGACGTGGTCGACGAACTTATAGGCCGAGGCCATGACTAGTGGGCTCCTACGCCCAGCAGGGCGACTTTCAGGACGGAGAACACCCCGATCGCCGCGGCCAGCCAGCACAGGCCGGAATTCAGCAGCAGCAGGGGGAGTTTGCGGTTGGGGATGTGAATGTAGTCTTCGATGATCACCTGCATTCCCATTTTCATATGGAGTGCGGAGACGAAGATCAGAAGGGCCGCCATCACCGCGTTGACCGGCGACTGCAAGAAGCCGACCGCGCCCGCATAGCCGCCTTGCCCGAGCTTGACCCCCGCATAGACCGCCCAGAGCGTCAGGGGCACGAGCGCCACCGAGGTGGCGCGCTCGCTGATGAAGCGGCCGACGCCCTCATGGGCGCTGCCGAGGCCCCGGGCGCGCGAGAGCGGGGTGCGGAGGGAGGATTGCGCCATGGCTCAGGACCTCGTCATCAGCGCTAGGGCGAATACCGCGATCCCCGCCACGATGGCGAAGCCGAAGCAGAGCCAGGCGGTGATGTTGGCGGTGGTGGGCAGGAAGCCCTTGCCGCTGTCGAAGGCGAGGTGCCGCACGCCCGCCGCCAGATGGTAGAAGTTCGCCACCGTGATCCCGAACAGCACCAGCAGCCCGATCGGCGAGCCGAGCACGCCGGCGAATGCGGTGTAGGCTCCCGGCCCCGCCGCGAGCGACAGCGCCAGGCCGACCACGATCAGCAGGCCGACATAGAGCGCGCCCCCGCTCACCCGCGTGGCGATGGAGGCGGCCATGGTGACGTGCCACCGCCAGACCTGGAGGTGCGGCGACATGGGGCGCGCGCGCACCGCCGTCCCGGGTCCCCTGGCGTCCGCCTTGACCTGGCTCATCCGCGCCCTTTCGCACCTGCAACGGGGCCGCTTTTAAACCCGCCCCCCCTCAAGTCAACGAAAGCCCCCAGGTTGTGGCTCTTCGGCAACATGGGTTACGATCCCGTCGCCACGCTTGACTTGCTGCGGGTCAGACCGGGGCCGCCAGGCTCCGTGAAGCGGCCAGACGGGCGAAGGCGAGGGTCAGCGCCTTGCGCCGGGCGCCGACCAGCGGCGTGAGCGGCGCTTCGGTCAGGATGGCCCCGCCGAACCCGTCGGCAACGATCACGCCGGGGCCCTCCGGCAGGACGGCGCGGGGGAACTCGGGCGCCACGGCGAAGTAGAAGGCATCGCAGTAGGGCCGGTATTCGCGCCACTTCTGGTCGGCGCGGAAGTCCTCGAGCGAGGACTTGACCTCCACGATGACGACCTCGCCGCGGGGTCCCAGCGCCATGACGTCGGCGCGCCGGCCGTTCGGCAGCGGCGCCTCCAGCAGGGGCGCATAGCCGAGCTGGGCCATCAGCCGAGCCGCGCCGCGGGTGACCTGCCCCGTGATCTCAGGCCGGCAGACGATCTTGGCGACAAGGCTCACCCCGCCAGAATGTTCCGCCTTCGTTCGTTGTCAAGCCGTAGAGCCGGCTACGCCCCCTTGTCGTAGATCAGCTTGGAGGTGTCGTAGCCCAGCGACCTGGCGCGGGCGACGAGAGCCGCCTTGTGGGCCTGCAGGTCGGGGGTCCGGCTGAACAGCCAGAGGTATTTGCCGGTCGGCTCTCCCAGCACCACCCAGCTGTTGTCGGGTGCATAGTCCAGCACCCAGTAATCCTTCGAGATGAAGGCGAAGAAGGTCAGGCGGAACTTGGCGTTGGTGCCGGGGTCGAGCACCTTCATCATCGGGTGGTACAGCTTGGGCGGTCCCTTGGCGTGGAGACAGGCGTCCACGACCTTAAAGCCGCCGTCCTCGGCGGGGGTGTAGGTCACCTGGGCGTCGACGCACTCCTCCTCGATCTTGTTGTGCAGTCGGGCCACCTCGTACCAACGGCCGGCGTACTTCTGCAGGTCGATGGGCCTGGCCGGTTCGGGCGCCGCCGCGATCAGGGCGAGCCAGAGCGGTGCGAGGACGGCGACGAGGGTGACGGTGCGCATCGGCTTCAATCTTCGGGCTGGAACTGCAAGGGCCTGGAAAACTGCAAGGGCCTGAAACAGGTCTATGTTCGGCCATTTGGGCGAGATGGCGGCGAGCGCGGACAGCCGCTCCCGACGCCGCTCGCGGGCGCACGGGATCATGGCCGCCCCGCCGAGAGCTTGTCAAAGCGCCAGGAACACCGGCCGGGTCGCAGCGCTTCTCCCTGCAACCGAGGAGGACGCCATGCCCGACGCCGAGACGCCCGACGCCAACAAGGAAGCCCGCGACGACGCGGCGGGGAAGACCCCTGAGCAGCAGGCCAAGGAAGGCAAGGCGTTCCTCGAGGACGAACGCAAGCGCGAGCTGCCGAAGGACAACTGGCCAGGCAAGGGCGAGCATTGAGGTCAGGCGACGGGCCCGGCGCCTCTCCTCCGCAGACCCAGGGGTCGCTCCGGCTGGTCCTGGGCGACCAGATCAGCGACGGGCGGCTGTCCTCCCTGCGTGATCTCGACCCCCGGCGGGACGTGGTGCTGCTGGCCGAGGTGATGAGCGAGGCCAGCTATGTCCGCCATCACAAGCAGAAGTTCGCCCTGGTCTTCTCGGGCATGCGCCAGTTCGCCGACCGGCTGAGGGACCAGGGCGCGGTGGTGCGATACGTGCGGCTGGACGACCCCGCCAACACCCACAGCCTGAACGGCGAGGTGCTGCGCGCCCTGGAGGACCAGCCATTCGGGCGGGTGGTGGTCACCGAGCCCGGCGAGTGGCGCCTGGTCCAAGCTTTCGACGAGCTGGCCCACGTGGCGGCCGTGCCGGTGGAGATGAGGCCCGACGACCGCTTCATCTGCTCGCGCGCCGAGTTCGAGGCCTGGGCCAATGACGGCCGCGGCGAGCTGCGCATGGAGTTCTTCTACCGCCTGATGCGCCGCAAGACCGGCCTGCTGATGGACGGCGACAAGCCCACCGGCGGCCGCTGGAACTTCGACGCGGAGAACCGCAAGCGCCTGCCCAAGGGCAAGGCGATTCCCCCGCGTCACATGATCGAGCCGAACGGGCTCACCCGCCAGGTCATGGGCGAGATGGCCGCCCGCTTTCCGGACAATTTCGGGACCATGGAAGGCTTCAACTTTCCCACCAACCCGCAGGAGGCCGAGGCGGCGCTGGACCACTTCATCACCCGCCACCTGCCGGAGTTCGGCGACTGGCAGGACTTCATGAAGTCGGGCGAGCCCTGGATGTGGCACGCCCACATCTCGGCCGGCATGAACCTGGGGCTGATCGATCCCCTGGACGCCTGCCGCCGGGCGGAGGCCGAATACCGCGCCGGCCGTGCGCCGGTGAACGCGGTGGAGGGCTTCGTCCGCCAGATCCTGGGCTGGCGCGAATACGTGCGCGGCGTCTACTGGCTGAAGGGGCCGGACTACAGGACGACCAACGCGCTGCAGGCCGACCGCCGCCTGCCCTGGTCCTACTGGTCGGCCGAGACCAGGATGGCCTGCGTGGCCGACGTGGTGGCGGTGACCCGCGACCACGCCTACGCCCACCACATCCAGCGGCTGATGGTGACCGGCAACCTGGCCATGCTGCTGGGCGTGCACCCCGACGAGATCAACGACTGGTACATGGTCGTCTATGCCGACGCCTACGAATGGGTGGAGCTGCCCAACACCCACGGCATGGCCACCTTCGCCGACGGGGGCGTCATGAGCTCCAAGCCTTATGCGGGGTCGGGCGCCTACATCAACCGCATGTCGGACTATTGCGGGGGCTGCGCCTATGACGTGAAGGACCGGCTCGGGGACAACGCCTGCCCGTTCAACGCCCTCTATTGGGATTTTCTGATCCGCAACCGGGCGCGTCTCGGCGCCAATCCTCGCATGAGCATCCCCTACGCCGCCGTGGATCGCATGGGGGCGGACGACGTGGAGGCGATCGGGCGAAAGGCGGAAAGCCTGAAGGAGAAGTTGGGCGCGACACGGCGCTAATCCAGGCCTCCAACCCAGACGCCCTCAGGCCTCCGGCGTGTCCTCCGCATCGTAGGCGCCGGGATCGAGCCGCTCATCCTCCCCGTGCGCAGGGTCGGAGAGCACGAAGCGCCGGTCGCAGTAGCCGCACTCCACAAAGCCCTTGGCGCCCATCTCCAGATAGACCCGGGGATGGCCGAGCGCGCCGCCGACGCCGTCGCAGCTCACCCGGTGGGTGTCCACCATGACCACCTCCGGCGGTCCGGGCGCGGCGGTGGCCAGGGTTGAGGACAGGGACATGGACCGGAGCTCCAGCTTGGCAAGGCGGGCCGCGCCGCCTACCTATGCACCGGGCCTGGACGCGTCAACGAACCGACCGCCCGCCGCTCCCAAGGATCGTCAAGCCCCGCATGAGCGCTCCCGCCGCAGCCCCCGAGTTCGCCCTCCAGGCCGAGGGGCTGGTCAAGACCTATCCCGCCAGCAAGATGACGCCGGAAAAGACGGCGCTGCGCGGCATCGACCTGGCCATCCCGCGGGGCTCTATCTTCGGGCTGCTGGGGCCGAATGGGGCGGGCAAGTCCACCTTTATCAACATCTTGGCCGGGATGGTGAACAAAACGGCCGGCAAGGTGCGCATCTGGGGCATGGACATCGATGTCCAGCCCAGGACGGCCCGCGGAGCCATCGGCGTCGTGCACCAGGAGATCGTGTCGGACGTCTTCTTCACCCCACGCGAGGCGCTGGAGGTCCAGGCCGGGTTCTACGGCGTCAGGAAGGCCGACCGCAAGACGGACGAAATCCTGGCCAGCCTGGGTCTGACCGACAAGGCCGACGCCTATGTGCGCCAGCTCTCCGGCGGCATGAAGCGGCGGCTGATGGTGGCCAAGGCGATGGTCCACTCCCCGCCCATCCTGATCCTGGACGAGCCCACCGCAGGCGTCGACGTGGAGCTCCGCCGCCAGCTGTGGGAGCGGGTGCAGGCGCTGAACGCGCTCGGCGTCACCATCGTGCTGACCACCCACTATCTTGAGGAGGCCCAGGCCCTGTGCGACCAGATCGCCATCGTCAACCGGGGCGTGGTGGTCGCCTGCGAGCCGACCCCCCAGCTGCTCCGCCGCCTGGACACCCGATCCGTGGTCATCGTCCCGGTCCTCCCTCTTGAAGCTGCGCCCCTGCTGGACGGGTTCGACGCCGACCTGCGTCCCGACGGGCGGCTGGCCGTGACCTACAAGAGCGAGCAGTCCAGCGTCGAGGCGGTGTTGGCTGCGGTCCGCGCCGCGGGGGTGCAGATCCGCGATCTGACCACCGAGCAGCCGGACCTGGAGGACGTGTTCCTCTCCCTCACCTACGGCGACGTCGCCGAGCTGAGCCCCACCCGTTTCTGACGCCCGCCGCCCGTTGCGCCCCCGGGTCGCCTCGTCTAGGTTCGAGGTCCCGCGCATCTGCACTCGTAGCTCAGCTGGATAGAGCGCTGCCCTCCGAAGGCAGAGGTCACAGGTTCGAATCCTGTCGAGTGCGCCAG
>NZ_CAHJWH010000003.1 GCF_903642205.1 Caulobacter sp. S45
CCGCCAGGCCGGCCTTCAGCCGGTCCGCGATGCCGCGCTGGACCAGGATGCGGCTGCCGGTCATGCAGAACTGGCCGGCGAAGACGGTGGAGGACTTCTCCAGCACCGGTAGCACCGCGTTCAGGTCCGCGTCGTCGAAGACGAGGTGCGGGGTCTTGCCGCCGAGCTCCAGGCCCACCCGCTTCAGGTGGACGGCGGCGGCCTGGGCGATCAGGCGGCCGGTGTGGGTGCTGCCGGTGAAGCTGATCACCGGCACATGCGGCGAGTCGACCAGCCAGCGCGCCCCCTCGGCGCCGGACTCGGTGAAGATGTTCACCACGCCGGGCGCGATCTCGGGGATGGCCCCGATGATCTCGCTGTGCAGGGCGGCGGTCTGGGCGGCCTGGGCCGGCATCTTCACCACCGCCGTGCAGCCGGCGGCGAGCGCGGGCGCCAGAGCGCGGATCATCAGATAGGCCGGCGAGTTCCACGGGATGATCAGGCCCGCCACGCCGACGGCCTGGCGCAAGGATAGCGACTGCTGGCCGGGCTTGGGATCGAAGGCCCGTCCATGGCTCTGGGTCGCCAGGCCCGAGGCGTAGCGGAGCGCACGGATGATGAAGGTGGCCTCGAAGGTCGCTTCCCCGCGGACCTTGCCGTTCTCCAGGCACAGGGTGTCTATTACCTCCTGAAGGCGCGCGGCGTAAGCGTCGGCCATGTGGCTGAGTGCTGCGGCGCGCAGCATGGGGTCGTGGGGCCAGGGCTCGGCGCGGAAGGCCTTGCGCGCGGCCTGGATCGCGCTCTCGGCGACCTCCCGGCCGCCCTCGGCGAAGGCGCCGATGACCTCGCCGGTGGCCGGGTTGACGCTCTGGCCCTCAAAGGCGTCGCCCACCCACTCGCCACCGATCCAGTGACGCACGTTGCGCTGCATACCCATGTTTTCTCTCCCTTATCCGTGCATGTTCTACGCCTTGCCGGCGTCCAGCTTGAACAGTTTCTGCGCGTTGGTACGGCCGATCTTGACCCGGTCGGCCTCGCTGATGCTGCAGGCGTCGAACCAGTCGGCGGCGTGGTCGATGTTCTCGAACGGCCAGTCGGTGGAGAACAGGATGCGGTCGGACCCGATCTCCAGCATGGCGTCGATCATCGTTTGGGTGCGGAAATTGCCCGAGGTGGTCAGATAGAAGTTGGCGTGGAAGTAGTCGGCCAGCGGCTTCTCGGCCGGATAGGCCGGCTTCAGCTTCATCCAGGCGTTGCGGTTGTCGATCCGCCACATGCTGTAGGGCAGGCCTTCGCCCATGTGGCCGAGGATGATCTGCAGCGACGGATGACGGTCGAACAGGCCCGACGCCATGAGCCTCAGCGCATGGACCGCCGTCTCCTGCCCGAAGGCCCAGGTGGGGCCCATCAGCCAGGGATGGCCGGCGTAGATGCGCGCGTCCTGGGGCAGCGGGTTTCTTGGATGCAGGTAGAAGGGGACGTCCGCCGCCTCCGCCGCCGCCCAGAAGCCTGCGTACCGCGGCAGGTCGTAGTAGACGGGCCCGTCCACGCCCGCGATCTCGGAGAAGCCGTTCACCAGGGCGCCGCGGAAGCCGAGGTCGCGCACGCAACGCTCCAACTCGCGGGCCGAGGCGTCCGGGTCCTGCAGGGGAAGGGCGGCGAGGCCCTGGAAGCGGTCCGGGCGCTTGGCGACCTCCTCGGCCAGGTAGTCGTTGGCCCTGCTGGCGAGGTCGACGGCGCGGGCCGGGTCGGCCACCGACTGCACCGCCGGAGCGTTCAGGGACAGGAGCATCAGTTCCATGCCATGCGCGTCCATGAGGCGAAGACGCCGCTCCTGGATGTCCAGGAGCCGCTCCCGCAGCTCCGGCCAGATCACGTCCGGCATCTGGCCTTTGGAGTCCTGGAGCGTCTCTTCGAGGGCGAAATGCTCCTCGAGCCCGATCTTGCCGTCCATTTGCGTCCGTTCTCTTCGATGGGGCCGCCGTCAGGTCGCCGAGGCGACGACCTGGTCGAGGCTGCGCCCCTGGTCCTTCAGAATGACTTCGGCGGCATTGCGGCCGGGAAGGCCGCTGATCCCGCCGCCGGGTGCGGTGCAATCGCCGGTCTGGTACAGTCCCGAGATCGGCAGCCGATAGGGGAAGAAGCCGCCCGCGCGCTTGTCGAAGCCATGCACGTTGCTCCGCCACATGGAGGCGTTGCCCCGCTCGATGTCGAGCGGGCTGACGATGTGGCGGGCCAGGACCTTGTCCGGCGTGAGGTTGGCCGTCAGCTTCATGTAGCGGGACATGACCGTGTCGGCGACCTGGTCCTTGATCTCGTCCCAGCGCGCCGGGCCGCCCTTCAGGTCGTAGGTGACATAACCCTGCACCTTCACCGAGCCGCAGCCGGGCGGGACCCGGGTGGGGTCGAAGGCGGATTGATGGCAGACCTGCAAAGGATAGTCCGCGAGGTGGAGTTCGCCTTCCGCCGCGTCCCGGTCTGGGACGAAGATGCTGGCGGGGTCCTCCATCGCCGCCGCCTCAGGCGTGAGCATCGTGCCGCCGGATGCCAGGGGGTAGCGCGGGGGCTCCGTCAGCGCGCAGTGGACGACGAACATCCCCAGCTCCGACTGCATCAGGTCCACCTGCTGGGTGAAGGCCTCGCCCCAGAGCGCGGCGGGGGCCATGGCGACCAGATGCTTGGGATGCAGGGTGGAGACCACCGCCGTCTCCGCGCGGAACCGGCGCCCGTCTGCGCACTCCACGCCCCGGCAGCGGCCGGCCTCAAGGATCAGGCCGGTCACAGGCATGCGCGTCAGGACCACGCCGCCGTGCGCCTTGATGTAGCGGCCGAGCGCGATCGCCAGCATGCCGGAGCCGCCCCTGGGGAACGGCCGCCCTTCGAGGTTGGCCATCATGGACAGGGACTGGCTCCCGGTTCCGAAGTCGCTCCCGGACACGCCGGAGAACCGGCCGCCCGCCAGGGCGGCCGCCTGCAGGTGCGGGCTGCGCCAGACCTGCCGCGCCGCGGCGTAGCCGCTCATCTGGCCGAGCGTCTTCATGTAGCTTGCGGCCAGCGCGTCGCCGGCCGCGGCGGCGCTCTTCAGGGCCGCCATCCGCCGGAAGGTCTCCGCGTCCGCCTTGGACACCTGCGCGATCGTCGCGGCGCTGCGCTCCAGGTCGCCCCTGAAGATGGTGAACGAGGCTCCGTCGCCGAAAGGGTAGTGCATCACCACGTCGGGACGCAGGATCTCGTAGCCATATTGTTCCAGGCGCAGTTCGTCATGCGAGACCAGGGGATTGCTGGCGATCAGGCCGTGAGTGGCGGAGCACCAGTCCTCCTTGAAGCCCGGCAGCAGCCGCTCGGTGGTCTTGCAGCCACCGCCGATCTCGGGCTGGCCTTCCACCACCAGGACGCGGTAGCCCGCCTTGGCGAGGTAGGCGGCGCAGATCAGGCTGTTGTGGCCCGCGCCTGCGACGACATAGTGGAAGCGGTCGGACGGGAGCGGGGGGCGGGGCGACGACGGGGGCGCCGCGACCGCTTCGCGGCCGAGTCCGGCCAGCAGCATCGGAGCGGCGACGGCCGCCTTCACGAGCTCACGGCGGTCCGGGAGACCCGTCATCTCAATCGCGGTCCTTGCCGACCAGGGTGAGGAACTCGACCGTCATCGGGCTGCGGCCTGGAAGCGGCCGTACTCCTTGCGAAGATACTCTTCGACCGTGGTCGGAGTCCGGCCCAGGAGCCAGGTCAGCACATTCGGGTTGCCCACGAAATCGGACTCCGAGTAGCAGGCGCCGATGGCGCGGAACACCTCGAACTCGTAGGGGAAGTCGGCGGAGGTGACGGTCCGGCCGGCGTCCAGCAGCGCCTGCATGGCGTGGTGCTTGCGGTGCTTGACCATGAACGCGTCGGCGCTCACTTCCTCCGCCCGGATCGGGCGGCCGGTGACCTTGGCGAAGCGGTCCGCGATCTCGTAGGCCGTGAGGCAATCGCCGGAGCTGAGCTCGTAGGTCGCGCCGTGATGGACGGCGCCCTCCAGGATCACCTTGGCGGCCACCTCGGCATAGTCGTCCAGCACGATCAGCGACTGGCGCCGGTCCAGCGACCACCACAGCCTGAACACCTCGGTCCTGAACACCGGATAGGACCAGGCCGGCAGCATGTAGTTGGTCGGCTGCAGTATGGTCCAGTTCAGGTCAGAGACGATGATGCGCTGCTCGATCGCCAGCTTGGAGCGGTGCTGGAGCAGCCGGTCCTCGATGGCGTGCAGGACGGAGCTGAACACCAGGTGCTTGACGCCCGCCCGTTCCGCCGCCTCGACCACCGCCAGGCCCATGGCCTCCTCGCGAGGGTGGAGCGAGGGCCCGATGTGGTAGACGGTCTCCACGCCCTCCATGGCGCGGGCGAGCACGGCGGGATCGCTGGCGTCGCCTTGCAGGGCCTCGGTGGCGCCCAGCGCCTTCAGCGCCTGCAGGTCGCCCGAGGCGCGAAGGGCGCGCACCGTCTTCCCGGCCTGCGCCAGCAACGGAATCAGACGTTGGCCCTGGTTCCCGTAGGCGGCTGTGACAAGGATCATGGCGATCTCCCGGCGTTCGGCTTAACGCCCGTTCCTGGCCTGGCCTATAAGGCGGAGAGGATACCTCCAATGCCGTCCAAGCTATGATCCCCGAACGCCTCGACGCCGTCAGCCTGCGTCTCCTGAGGCTGTTCGAAGCCGTCTATCGGACCCGCAACATCTCGCGCGCCGCAGACGAGCTGCGGACCAGCCAGCCAAGCGTGAGCCTGAGCCTCGGACGGCTGCGGCGGACCTTCGACGATCCCCTGTTCGTGCGGGTGGGCTCCAACATGCAGCCGACCTCCAGGGCGGAGGACTTGATCCGGGCCGTGCGCGACGTGCTGCGGATCGCGGGCGATCATTTCGTCGAACGCGCGGTGTTCGACCCGCAGACCTCGGATCGTCGCTTCGTCCTGCACATGGCCGACCCGGCCCAGACCATCCTGATGCCCCACCTGATCGCGCGGGTCTCCCGTCTCGCGCCCCGCGTACGCCTGCGTGTCCGGGAGATCGCAGAGGACAGCCAGTCCATGCTCTCGGACGGCGCGGTCGACCTGATCGTCGGCTATCTGGCTCCGGAGGCCGACGACCTCAGGCAATACAAGATCCACGACGAGCACTATGTGTGCATCGCGCGTGTAGACCACCCGCGGATACGCGACGCCCTGAGCCTGGAGCGCTTCAAGTCCGAGTCCCACATCGTGACCGCGATCGCAGGCACCGGGCACACCCATGTCGAACCGGGGTTTGGCCAGCTCAGGGCCGAAGCGAACATCGCGCTGGAGGTCTCTAGCTACTTCGCCGTCGGCGTGACGGTCGCCCAGACCGACCTGATCGCCGTCGTCCCGTCCAGGCTCGCCGCCCAGCTCGCCGCCGAGGGGCAGGTCAAGGTCTATGAACTGCCCGTCACCAGCCCGACCTTCCAGGTGCGCCAGTACTGGCATAGCCGCAACCACAACGATGCGGGCAATCAATGGATTCGAACCTTGCTGACCAAGATTAACTGAGTCCATTAGAACTGGGAGATGTCCTCGAGCGCCGTCGTCTCAGTGTCGATGTTCTCGAAGCAGGAGGCGTCGTCGAGCGCGTCCTTATGCGGCTCGATCTTGCGGCGCCCCCCGAGCCCGCCGCGCCGCCGCCGAGGTCACAGCCCGCGCAGTACGGCGTCCGGCTCAGGCAGCCCGATGTTGGGGATCACATCCGGCTTATAGTCACCCTGCCGGATGTCGCGGCTGAGCGTTTCGAAGTCTGTTCCGGCCTTGTGCGCCTGAAGCACCTTCTCCGCGTCGAAGAAGGAGCCGATCGAATTGGTCCGGAAATCCTCCGACACCTGCATCCACCGGGTGGACTTGGCCCAATCGCCGAAATTGTCGACCTGCAACTCGACGAAGTTCCGGTCAGGATCGCGATAGTAGAGCGAGATGGTGATGCCGTGGTGGAGGCAGAAGGCCGGCTTGATGTTCTCTCCGGCCATTCGCGAATATGATTCCATAAGCGCGTCGAGACTTTCGTACTCGAAGGCGCTGTGGTGCATGCAATTATGCTGAAATTTGTCCGGATCCTCCACGATCCCCGGGACCGACAGGAAGGCCACCCTGTGGTTGGCGGCGTCGTTGGTGGTCCAGGCGTTGTGCTCGTCCTGGAAAGTGACGGTGACCCCGACGACCTTGCCGTACCAGTCGACCATTTCCTGCAGCCGGCTGGTCCTGAAGGTGACGTGGTGAAGGCTGGGCTTAATTATCGGCATTGCTAGGAGTCTTTCTAGAGGTCGCTTTCGCGCGTGGGCAGTGGGCCGGCTTGATGACCGGCCGCTCCGCGGATCAGGACATGTGCAGGACGGGCTTGATGGCCTGACCCTTGGAGGACGCCGCGGCGGCGTCGTTGATCTCGGAGAAGGCGAAGCTGGTCACCAGACGCTCCACGGGCAGGCGTCCGCGGCGATGCAGCTCGATCAGGCGGGGGATGAAGGTGTGCGGGTTGGCGTCGCCCTGGTTGGTGCCGACGAGGCGCAGGCCCTTGGAAACAAGCTCGATCAGGTCCACGCCGGCCCGCGCCAGGTCCGCGGGCACGCCCACGACCACGCAAATCCCGCTTGCGCGGAGGCTGGAGATGGCGGCCTGGAGGGACGAGGCGACGCCGCTGGTCTCGATGGCTCCGTTCAGGCCCGCGCCCTGCGTAAGGCGCGCCATCTCCTCGGCGACGTCGACGTTGCGGGCGTTGATCGTCTCGGTGGCGCCGAGCTCGCGGGCGAGTTCGAGCCGGGAGTCGTGGATGTCCACCGCAATGATCTGCGCCGCGCCGGTGAGCTTCAGCCCCATGACCGCCGACAGCCCCACCGCCCCGGCCCCGAACACCGCCACCCGGTCGCCCGGGGCCGGTTGGAGCACCAAGGTGGCTGCGCCCACGCCGGTCATCACGCCGCACCCGAGCGGGGCGAGCACCGCGGCGGGGAGGTCCTCCGGCACGGGGATGACAGCGCGGGCCTTGGTCAGCAGGTGGCGCGAGAAGGCGGACTGGCCGAAGAAATGGCCGTGCAGGTGAGCGCCTTCGCCGGTCAGTTCGCCGGCCAGGGTGTCGGACCCGTCGCCCCGAGCGCCCCCGAATAGGTTCAGCCGCGGCCAGTCCTGGCAATAGACAGGCGCCCCGCCGAGGCATTGGGGGCAGTGTCCGCAGGAGGCTGAGCTGACGACCACCCGCTGGCCGACCCGCACCGTCTCCACCCCCGAGCCCACTTCCAGGATGCGTCCCAGGCCCTCGTGACCCAGGACGCCGGGCAGCGGGAAGGGCATCTCGCCCGCGCTGGCCGCGAGGTCGGCGTGGCAGACGCCGCAGGCCTCCACCTCCACCACCACCTCGTCGGGCCGCGGCGGGGAGAGCGTAACCGGGCTGAGCACGAACGGCGCGCCGGGACTTCGGACGACCGCCGCTTCAGTGCTGCGGCCCGAAGGGGAGGGGAGCGCCGCGTCCATACCGTTCATCCTTCGCCCGGGTCACTGGCAACTATAATTCTAGGTGATCTGCTTGTGCTCGACCACGGCGTCCAGTGAGGCGAGACCGCAGAGCCGACGACGAAATAGCCTCGCCGTTGTCCTCACCGGCAGCGGGGTCAGGCGATCACGGCCGCCGAAGCGCGCGAGGCGCTGACGATCTTCAAGGTCGTGGTGCGCAGGTGCGCGCACATCAGCTCGACGAGCCGATCCGCATTCCGATCCAGGGCGGCGTCGACCAGCCCCTGGTGTTCCGCATCGATGTCACGTTCGCCTTCCACATAGATGGAGAGCCCCCGGTAGCGTTCGCTCTGCTGGTACAGCTGCGCGATGATGTCCAGGAGCCGGCGGTTGCCGCAGGCGCTGACCAGCGCTGCGTGGAAGGCGGCGTGGCGATCGACCCACTCCGAGGTCAGCGTCCGCTCGGGGTCCGAAAGCATCTTGCTGCGGCGGAGCCGGTGGGCGGCGGCCAGCACCTGGGCCTCCCATCCCTCGTCCCCGAGCGTCACCGAGCGCCTGAGTCCGATCGCCTCCATCTCGCAGCGAAGGTCGGTGAGATCTTCCAGATCCTGGATAGAGAGCGGCGCGACCACAAAGCCCTTCTGGTCGCGCGAGACCACCAGCTGTTCGGGCACAAGTCTCGAGAGCGCCTCCCGCACCGCCCCTGGACTGACGTCCAGCGCCGCGGCGAGATCGGTGATCTTCAGCCGTTCGCCGGGCGCATAGCGCCCGCCCAGGAGGTCGCGACGAATGCGGGCGTAGGCCAGACTGGTCTGGCTGCGCGGTCCAAGCGGCTCAGAGTTCGTAGACTCGACAAGGCTCAGCATAAGATATTTATTGCCTCAGGAAAGTTGAAATGGCAAGGGCGCGGCGACAGCGCTCGGCGCTCGCGGCGCTGTTGGAGACCCTGCATGAGATTGCTGCGATTTGGAGAAGCGGCCGCGCCTCGGCTCGGCGCGATGAGGGATGGCCGCGTCGTCGCACTGGATGCACTGAAGGCGAGCTATCCAACCATGTACTCAATAGCTGCCGGCGGTCCGCAGGCGCTGCGGGCGGTCGGCGAAGCGGTATCGGCGGCCTCCGAGACCCTGGAACTGGACGGGCTGCGCCTGCTGGCGCCCATCGAGCGTCCGGGCAAGTACTTGGCCATCGGCATGAACTACCAGAAACATGTCGAGGAATCCCGGCGCATCGGCGTCGAGGCGCCCAAGCAGCAGCTCTGGTTCAACAAGCAGACCACCTGCCTGGCGGGGCCCTACGACAACATCGATCCGGGCGTGACCGAGAAGCTCGACTATGAGGTCGAACTCGGCGTGGTGATCGGCGAGCCTGCGAAGGGCGTCTCGGAGGCCGACGCGCCCAAGCACGTGTTCGGCTACTTCGTCGCCAATGATGTGTCCGCGAGGGACTGGCAGTTCCATTCTCCAACCTTCACCCTAGGCAAGTCCTTCGACACGCACGGTCCGATCGGCCCCTGGATCGTCACGGCCGACGAGGTCGTCGACCCGCACAGGCTAAAGCTCCAGTGCCTGGTCAACGGCCAGGTCCGCCAGGAGAGCGAGACCTCCCAGATGATCTTCAACATCTGGAAGCAGATCAGCTATCTGTCCACGGCCTTCACCTTGGAGACCGGAGACCTGATCGCCACCGGAACGCCGGAGGGCGTGGGCGTGGGGATGCAGCCGCCCTGCTTCCTCCAGCCGGGCGATGTGGTCCGCTGCGAGGTTGAAGACCTGGGCTTTATCGAGAACAAGGTCGTGAGGCCGGCTTGAGGCCCGTGCGCCTGCACGGACCCCTGAGCCGGTAAAATTGTGCAAGCGAGGTCGTCATGCCTGTCCTGTCCGCCCTCTCCGTCACCCTTGAAGTCCCCGAGCTCGAGCCCGGCCTGAAGTTCTACACCGACGCCGGGCTGGAGGCCGCCAGCGATGGCTCCGCAGCCCGCCTGCGCTGTCCGGGCCAGGAGCGGGACTCCATCGTGCTGATCGGCGGAGCGGAGAGGAAGCGGCTGCACCACATTGCGCTTCGCGCCGACCGTCTGGAAGAGATCGCCGAACGCGTTCCCGCTGCGGGCGGCAAGGTGGTGGCGCCGCCGGAGGGTTTCTCGGACAATGGCCTGTGGGTGGAGGATCCCCACGGGATGCTGATCCATCTCCAGGACCATCCGGCCGATCCCGAACTCGCCGAAGCCCCGGCCTTCGAGGTCAACGGACCCGGGCGGGTGGTGAGGAAGCGCCGCTCCGCCATGCTGCCGTCCGCCGCCTATCAGCCGGCCAGGCCGCTCCGGCTCGGCCATATCCTGGTGTTCTCCCCCGATGTGGCGAAGAGCGTGGCCTTCATGACCGAGGCCCTGGGCATGGGCCTCGCGGACCGGGCGCAGGACGTGATCGCCTTCTGCTGCGCACGGAAGGATAGCGATCACCACGTGGTCGCCTTCGCCAAGTCGCCGGCGGTCGGCTTCCACCACGCGAGCTTCCAGGTCGGCGACCCCGACGAGGTCGGCCGCGGCGGCCGGGCCTTGGTGGAGAAGACCCGGGAGGCCGCGATGAACGGCGACTGGGGCTTCGGCCGCCACACTATTGGGTCGAATTTCTTTCACTATATCCAAGACCCTTGGGGCTCCTGGTTCGAATATTTTTCGGACATGGACCACATCGATGATTACTCGCTCTGGACTCCCACCAACTACGACATGTCCGACAGCTTGGCGAACTGGGGCCCTGCGGTGCCCGAAGACTTCGTGCACAACTATGAGGCGGACCCGATCCGCGAGACCAGGGCCGCCTGATGCCTGTGGACGTCGACGTTCTGGTGATCGGGGCAGGCCCGGCGGGCCTGGCCATGGCGATAGAACTCGGGAGCCGGGGCGTCAGAGTGCTTCTGGCCGAGCGCAACGTGCGCGGGGGCGCCGCACCCCGGGCCAAGACCACCAACGTGCGAACCCGCACCCATCTCAGGCGGTGGGGTGTTGCGGACACATTGGCCGACGCCTCGCCGCTCGGGACCGACTATCCCAACGACATCCGCTTCGTCACACGACTGGCGGGATACCCGCTGGCGCACTTCAGCGACGCCTTCAACGCCGCCCCCAAGCGCAGCGACCTCTACCCCGAGCACGCGCAGTGGGTCCCACAGTACACCTTGGAGCGGGTGCTGCTCGACCACGTTCGCACCTTGCCCTCGGTCGAGGTCTGCTTCGGCCTCGGCTTCGTCTCGGCCACCCAGGAAGAGGATGCGATGGTCTCCCGCCTGGCGTCGGAGGGCGGGGAGCGCCAGGTGCGCTCCCGATACCTCGTCGGCGCTGACGGGGCGCGGAGCGCGGTGCGTGAGCTGATCGGCGCGCGGATGGAAGGCCGATACGGCATCACCCGCAACTACAACATCGTGTTCCGCGCGCCGGGGCTGGCCGAGGCCCATGCGCAGGGGCCGGCTGTTCAGTACTGGCAGGTCAATTCCGACGGCGCCAGCCTGATCGGCCCGATGGACTCGGGCGATATCTGGTTCTTCATGCCGACGGGCATGAAGGAGGGCGAGACCCTGTCGAACGCCGACGCGGCGGCCGCCATCGCGCGGGCCACGGGCATCGACCTGCCCTATGAGGTCCTGAGCACCGACGAGTGGATGGCCAGCCGCCTCCTGGCCGACCGTTACAGCAAAGGTCCGGTCTACCTCGTCGGCGACGCCTGCCACCTCCATCCGCCCTTCGGCGGCTACGGCATGAACATGGGTATCGCCGACTCCGTCGACCTCGGCTGGAAGATGGCGGCGACCCTGCAGGGCTGGGGTGGCCAGACGCTGCTCGACAGCTATGAGGCCGAGCGCCGAGCCGTCCATGAGATCGTCATGGAGGAAGCGGTGGCCAACAACGCCCTGCTCGGCGGGCAGCTCTATCAGGAAGGGCTGGAGCATGACACGCCGGACGGGGAGGCGCTCAGGCGCGAGACCGGCGAGCGTATCCTCGCCGCCAAGTCGCGGGAGTTCTTCACGCTCGGCACCGTGCTAGGCCTCGGTTACGAAGACTCTCCCGTAATCGCTTCGGATGGCACGCCCGCACCGTCCCGCGACGGCAAGGTTTATACGCCCAGCGCGCGGCCCGGCTCGCTTGCGCCTCACGCGTGGCTCTCCGACGGACGCTCGCTCTATGACCTGTTCGGCCCGGGCCTGGCGCTCGTCGCCGCGCCGGAGGCCTCATCACAGGATATCGCCCGGGCCGAGGCGGAGGCGCGCGAGGCCGGCGCGCGCCTGCGCGTCGTACGCCCCGAAGGCGTGCCGGTGCGGGAGCTTTACGGGGCGGCGCTGACGCTGGTCCGGCCCGACCAGTACGTCGCCTGGAGGGGCATGCGTTGGTCGCCCGACACCCTGCGCCACACGCTAGGCTTTCAGCCGGCGCGCGAGATGGTCAGCGGGGCGGCCTAGCAAACACAACAACCGGCGGCTCTGCGGGCGTTGGCGACGTCTCCCTCGCTCGAGATACCCGACCGTGCGCGCTTTGCGTCGTCCATTACTCTTCAACATCTGGGCGACTTGAAGGGCAGGCTGCACGCTGCTGCGGCATTGCAGCCACATGTCGGGTTTCAGCCCCAATGCAACGATCCTCAGCTTGACGAGGAGAGTTTTTTCTCGATCATAGACGAAGAGCCTGGAAAAAACACAGGTGGAGGTGACTGCGCCTAGCGGCGCCTCAATCTAGATATTAGGGGGGATGCGTGCGACCAAACGCTCTGCTGGCTTGCGCTTCAATTATTGCTCTGTCCTGGGCGACAGCCGCGTCGGCGCAGACCGGCCAACCGGCCGCCGCCTCGTCCGGAGCGTCGTCGTCGTCCGTCTCCACGGGTACGGGCGACCAATCCCCCCCGCCTGCGGGCGCTCCGAACGGGACTGGCCCGTCGGCGGGTAGCGCTCCGTCGCTTGCTGCACCAGCGCCCGACGTCGCGCAACTGCAGGAGGTTGTGGTCACCGCGGAAAAGCGGGAGAGCACCGCGCAGAAGACGGCGGCTTCGCTGGACGTGGTCAGCAGCGACACGCTCGCCAAGCAGAACATCGTGCAGATCCAGGACCTGAACGCGGTCCTTCCCAGCGTCCAGCTGTTGCCCTTCGTCAATTCGATCCAGGTCGCCATTCGAGGCGTCGAGTCGAACTTCATTGATCCACGAGCCGATCCCGCCGTGTCTGTGAGCGTCAACGGTCTTTTCTTCGACCGCCCGTTGCCTACCGGCTTCGCCTTCCTGGACGTGTCCCGTGTCGAAGACTTGAATGGTCCGCAGGGCACTCTCTACGGCCGCAACGCGGTCGGCGGCGCGCTGAACATCATCACCAACCAGCCGACCAACAAGTTTGGGGGCTCGGTGACCGCTGAGGGCGGCAACTTCGCGCAGAACAACTTCACCGGCGTCCTCAACGTGCCGCTGACCGACACCCTGGCCGTGCGGCTGGCCTATGGGCGTGATCGGCGCGACGGCTATCTAGGCGACTATTACGACGACGAAAATTCCGACGTCGCCCGCGCTTCCGTGCGCTGGCGGCCGACCGACAAGCTGACGCTCTATGGTGAAGCCGACTACCTGCACCAGGGCGGTCACGGCTCGGTCCAGGAGTCCTATCCCTGCACCGGCTCCCAGGCCTGGTCGCTCACCGTGCCGGGAACGTCGGCCTACATACCGGGCGTCACGAAGCCGACAGGCTGCACTGACTTCGGAGGCGGGCAGATCGCGACCGGCGGCAGCACGGACACGTTCGACGAAGCCTACCAGGGCCACGTGGATTATGACTTTGGCTGGATGACGGCGACGTCGATCACCGGCTTCGTGGGCACCCACCAGCGGTTCTTCGACCTGCCGAACGCCGTCGTCAACCTCAACAGCACGCGCTCCAACGACTACGACTACTCGGAGGAAATCCGGTTCGCCGGTCACGATCAGGCCACACATGCCGGAGGGCTCGCCTGGCAGGCGGGTGGCTTCTTCTTTGACAGTACGGGAAATTACTTCGAGACCACGCAGCTGGCCTATGATAATCCGATCTTAGGACCGCGGCTCGGCTCGACCAAGGTCACTTATACCGGCCTCCCGCAATCCTCCGAGGCTGGGTTCGTTCAGGCGACCTACGGGATCACCGACCGGCTGCGGCTGACGGGCGGCGTCCGCTACACCAGAGACCACAAGGGCGTGCAACAACCCGGCCTCGCCAAGCTGCAGCAGGACGAGTACCACACCACCTACAAGGGCGGCGCGGAGTACGATCTGGCTCACGGCAAGCTGCTCTACGCCAACATCTCCAGCGGCTACGTGGCTGGCGGCCCCGACGGCGGCAGCCCGACCCTGCCGACGCCGGCGAACCGGGCCCCTGTCTTCTTCCTGCCGGAGACGATCACAGCCTATGAATTCGGTTCCAAGAATCGATTCCTTGGCAACCGGCTGCAGCTCAACGGCGACTTCTACTACTACACCTTCCACAATCTACAGATTACCGAGCCCGCCACTTACAACACCGCTGCCGCGGGCAGCAACCTCTCCGTCTTGAACGCGGGAGGCCTGTCGACCTACGGCCTTGAGTTCAACGGCCAGTTCGCCCTGACGCCCGTCGACCACCTCTCGGCGTCGCTGACCCTGGCGCACGGGACCTATGACGGGGCGACGTTCGCGGAAACGCCCGCCGGAACGCCGACCACGACGAGCATCCCCGCGGGCCAGAAGCTGGTCAACCTGCCGCTCGTGTCGGCCTTGCTGGGCTATGATCACACCTGGCGCATCACCGAGGGCCAAGCCCTGACTGCGAGCGTCAACACCAAGATCTCGTCTTCCTACCCGCTGGAGTTCGGCACTCCGATCATCGCCGCGTATGACACCCAGTCGACTTACGTGATGACCGACGCCAGCCTGAACTACAGCTTCCAGGACAACAAGTACCTGCTCCGGATGTACGTCAAGAACATCGAGAACCAGCCCGTGAACATCTACGGGGAGACGGGCGGCAACCACGCTTACGGCATCTTGGCGCCACGCACCTACGGCGGCAGCGTGACGGTGAACTTCTAAGATCGAGCGCTTCGGCATCTCGCCCTTCGACGGGCGGGTGTAAGCCTTGAGGAGGTGGGTGCGATCGTATATTTCTGTCTGATAGGCAGTTTTAATCTCAAAACGCCGATGCCGCCCCTGCCAGGCGGCGACCGGCGCATCTTGAGGGGCGAGGCTGCACGGCTTGAGAACAGGCCATGGTTTTTGAAGGCTCTTGCATGAACTCGCACCTGGGTAGGGCTGGCGCATCGCGTGTCGGCCGATCGTTGATGTACGGCGTCCTGGCCACCATTCTTGTGGGCGCGGTTGGGATGCAGGCCCTCGCGCAGCCGCCGGCGCCCCGTCCGCCCGAGCACCTCAGCTGGTATGGCGACCCCTCCGCGCCGGACATCAGCGGCGTGTGGGTGCGCCAGCCGTCGACCGGCTCGGCTTCGAAGGAGGGCTGGATGCCGTGGCCGCCCCCGCTAAAGCCCGCTTTCGCGGCCAAGTGGACGGCGCGCGTGGAGGAGGCGAAGGCCGGGACCCGGACCGATGATCCCATCCAGGCCTGCCTGCCCCCGGGCATGCCTCGTTTCATGACCGGGGCCAAGGGGCCGCTTCTGATCCTGCAGACGCCCGGGCGCGTCATGATGTACCGCGATGGAGACCCCGTGCGGCGGATATGGCTGGACGGCCATCCGTTCCCGGACGCCAAGGACCTCGAGAGCTTCTCCAACGGCAACGCCCGAGGCCGCTATGACGGCCGGGATCTGGTCACCGAGGTCGTCGGCATAAAGGACCAGCCGATCGACGGCACGGGGGTTCCTCGCAGCGACGACCTGAAGATCACCGAGCGCTACCACCGGGTCGACGCCGGCACGCTCCGCGTGGAGGTCACCCTGACCGATCCCACCGCCTACGACCGGCCCATGACCGACACCGTCATTTACAAAGCTTTGAACGACCCGTCATGGGAGCCGAAGGAATTCATCTGTACGCCCAAGACGAACTACGATCCGGATGCCTACATCCACTGAACAAGAACAGGCCGCCGGCTACGTCGTGGCGCGGAGGCGGGAGACGCAGATGAACCGCAAGACTATCCTGGGCCTGATTGCGGCGGCGGCGCTGGTTCCGATGCCCGCCTTCGCCCACCACTCCTACGCGATGTTCGACCACACTAAGGAGGTCACGCTGAAGGACGCCACGGTGGTGAGCTGGGAGTGGACCAGTCCGCATACCTGGCTCTATCTCCTGGTGCCGAACGGGACCAAGGATCCGACCAAGTACAGCGTGGAGGGCGGCAATCCGGGACTTCTCCGCCGGCTGGGCTTCAGCAAGGGCTCGATGTCGCCCGGCGACAAGGTGACCGTCTACATTTCGCCGCTGAAGAGCGGTGACAAGGGCGGGGCCCTCAACGCCGTCCAGCTCGGGAGCGGCCAGCTCCTCGGCGAGCGTACGAGACTGATCCAGTAGGCCCCGGATCACCGCCACGCCTCCAGCCTCTCTCGAGGTGGGTCTCTCAGCCATGACGGAATGCAACGGACGTTCATGAACGACAGCCAGCTTGAAGACCGTCAGCTCATTCGCGAGCTTATCGAGGCGTGGGTGATCTGGCGGGACGGCGGCGACTTCGAGCGGCTGGCGAGCCTTTGGCGGCCCGACGGCTTCATCATGACCACCTGGTGCGAGGCGACGGCGTCCGAGTTCGTCGAGCGGAGCCGCCGCGTCTGGGAGGCCGGCGGCCAGGTCTTCCATAGCGTCAACGGCGCGCACGTGGAGGTGAAGGGCGAGCGGGCCATCGCGCTGACCAAGATGCAGATCATCCAGCGGGCGCCCCTCCACGGCGTCATGGTGGACGTGACCTGCCGGGGCCGCTTCTGCGACGCCTTCGAAAAGCAGGACGGCCGCTGGGGCCTGCTGTCGCGCCAAGCCGTCTACGAGGGCGACACCCTGGCGCCGCTCGATCTGGGGGCGGAGGTGAAGCTCGATCCCGATCTGCTCTCCACCTTCCCGCAGGGCTATCGCCATCTGGGCTACCTGCAGACCCTGGCGGGCCACCCGGTGAACAAGAACCTGCCCGGCGCTCGCGAGGCCGTCGAACTCGTTCAACGCTTGCGCGCCTGGCTGGGTGGCGGCGAGCGGGCGCTGATCCGCTCGGCGGCGGCCACCACCTGAGGCCTGTGTGAAGAGGCGTTGGCGGCGGGTCAGGGCGTCCCGGTCGCGACCGCCGCAGAATCATTGTCGCCAGGCCAATGAAGATCGGCTAGAAAATAGACGATCATTGGGAAAGTACCATGAGTGAGCCCATCAGCGGAGCAGCCCCAAGCGACTGCTCCCGCTTCAAGATCAGCGAGACGATCTTGAAGACGGGTCAGCTGGAGGTGATGAAGCCCTGGTATGAGACGGTGCTCGGGGTCGCTCCCTTCTTCGAGCACGCTCCCTCCAAGACCGCGAGGCCCGGCGACTTCGGGGGCCAGACCCGGGCGTCTGATCTTCGGATGTGTTTCTTCCGGCTTTCGGCGGCCTATCCCTATACCCAGGTCATCGGCCTGTTCGAGGAGCCGGGCACCGCCACCGCCGCCGCCAGGGGTGCGCCAGGGCTTCATCACATGCAGCTGATGACGGAGAACGTCGCTGAACTGATCGCCAAGTACGACTCATTTGCCGAGGCCGGCCTGCATCCCCACCGCAGCGCCAACCATGGCCCGTTCACCAGCTTCTATTACCGCGATCCGGACGGCAACAACGTGGAGCTGACGACGCAGAACTTTCCGACCTTCGAAGCCATGACCGAGTTCATGCGCTCCCCCGGCTTCAAGGCCAACCCCTCGGGCGTGGAGCTCAATCCGGAGGCGTTCGTGGGTCGCTTCAAGAGCGGCGTGAGCGTCGAGGAGCTGGTGCGGATCTGAGGACGCGCGGCTTCGACAGGCGGGCTTGGGCGGTCAGGATGCAGTGTCCTCTGGAGGGTGGCTTTGCAGAGCTCGGCTGATCGTCTTCCTCAGGGATCCTTCGGCGGCCCGCATCTGGCGGAGCGGGACTTGGCCGCCAGCCTTCAGAGGGCGCGCTACACTCACGTCGCCATGGCCTTCCACTGGCTGATCGCCGCCCTCATCCTGCTGAACCTGGTGCTGGGCTTTCGCATGGCCTTCCTGAAGGGCCTGGCGCAGTTCAACATCTTCCAGCTGCACAAGTCGGTAGGCGTCACCATCCTGCTGCTCAGCCTGGGCCGGCTGGCCTGGCGGCTGATCAACCCGCCGCCGCCCGAGCCCGCGGGCCTGCAGCCCTGGGAGAAGGCGGCCGCCTTGGCGGTGCACTGGGCCTTCTACGTCATCATGATCGGCATGCCGCTGACGGGCTGGCTGGTCGTCTCCACCAGCCCCTACAACCTGCCGACGCTCCTCTACCATCTGGTTCCCTGGCCGCACCTGCCTGTGGTGCATGACCTGGCCGCGCCGCAGAAGGCCGCCGTCAACCACCTGTCGGGAACCGCGCACGTCGTCCTGGCCTGGAGCACCGTGACGCTCCTGGCGCTGCACGTGGGCGCGGTGGTCAAGCACCAGTTCCTGGACGGCCATCCCGTGCTCGGCCGCATGACGCCGGGCTCAGGCGCGCCGCTCGATTGAGAAAGGTCCCATGATGCGTCTCGCCCTCGCCGCCGCTCTCGTCCTCTTCGCCGCTCCTGCGGTCGCGGCGCCCGTTCCCACCTGGACGGTGGACAAAGGCGCCTCCCGCATCGGCTTCCAGGGGGCGATGAACGGTCAGACGTTCACCGGCGGGTTCAGCCGCTGGGATGCGAAGATCGCCTTCGACCCCGGCAATCTCGCCGCTTCCAAGGTCACCGCCGTGATCGACACGGGCTCCGCCAAGAGCGGCGACCAGACCCGTGACGAGGCCCTGCCGACGGAGGACTGGTTCTCGGTCAAGCTCTTCCCGCGCGCCACCTTCGTCAGCCGCAAGATCGCCGCTGCGGGTCCGGGCCGCTACGTCGCCCAGGGCGACCTGACGATCCGCAACGCCACCCACCCGGTGACGCTGCCCTTCACGCTCGCCATCGCCGGCGACACGGCGAAGATGTCGGGCTCTCTGCCGCTCGACCGCAGCGCCTTCGGCGTCGGCCAGGGCCAGTTCAAGACGGGCGACACGGTGGCGCTCAAGGTCCAGGTCGACATCGCCGTCACCGCCAGGCGGGCGCATTGACGGCGAGGGAAGTTCCGATGGCCTGCGTACCCCTTACGACAATCCGGTAGCCGGACCCCAGCTCATGGCCCTTTCTCTCCATCATTTCTGCGAGTGGCTGGCCAGCACGCCGGTCAGCAACACCATCCAGAACGTGGCGTGGATCATCCCGCTGACCCAGACGGTGCACATCATCTGCATCGCCCTACTGCTCGCCTCCGCCGCCATGCTGGACCTGCGCCTGTTCGGCATCGCCGGCCGCAGCGACAGCGTGGCCGGGACCGCCAAGCGGCTTCTCCCCTGGATATGGGGGACCCTGCCGATCCTGCTCCTGACCGGGGCGATCCTGACGGTGGCCGAGCCTTCCCGCGAGTTGGAGAACTCGACCTTCGTCAAGAAGATGATCCTCATCCTCGTCGCCATCGGGGTTACAGCCGCCCTTCAGCTCGCCCTCAAGCGCGACCCGGCCTTCTGGGACGCGACGCCCGCGCGCGCCCGCTGGGCCAAGGTGCTGGCGCTGGCCTCGCTCGCTCTGTTCGTCGCCATCGTCTTCGCCGGGCGGCTGATCGCCTACACCGACCACCCTTGATGCGGCCCGGCTCAGCCTCGTCCCGCCCGCCGAAAGACCCCGATGTCGATCCAGACCCTGCTCGAAGGTCTCCAGAGCACGCCCGTGGGGACCGCCATCCGCGAGAGCGGCTGGATGTTCCCGATCATCGAATGCGTGCACGTCCTGGCCATCACCTTCGTGGTGGGCACCATCGCCATGGTGGACCTGCGGCTGCTGGGTTTCACCTCGCGCGGGCGCGCCGTGACGCGCCTGACGACCGAGATTCTGCCCTGGACCTGGGGCGGCTTCGTGGTCGCGGTGATCACCGGCAGCCTGCTGTTTTCCTCCGCGGCGCTGAAGTATTTCAACAACACGCCGTTCCGCCTCAAGATGGTGCTACTGGTCCTTGCTGGGGCGAACATGGTGATCTTCCACGCGGTGACCGAACGCAGCATCCATCACTGGGACGAACACCCCTCGCCGCCCATGGTCGCCAAGGTGACGGGCGCCCTGTCGCTGCTGTTCTGGTGCGGGGTGATCGCCGCGGGCCGCTGGATCGGCTTTACCGACTCCGGCTTCTGAGGCCCGGCGGCTCGATGAACCAGGCGGAAGGCTGCCGATGAAGAGGGCGGGGATGACGCACAGAGTGATGGAGGCGGGGAGGATCGGCGTTCTTGGGGCGATCGTCGGCGCGCTGGCCTTGGCGGGACCGGGCGTAGCGGCGGCGCAGAAGACCTTGCCGGCCGCCACCAAGGTCGAGCCCGGCAGCCCCGCCTCCGGCTTCGCGCCCACCGCCTATGCGGTGTCCGCCTCCGAGCTGCAGAACGATGTCCGCGAGCTGGACGCGGCCCAGCGCGCCTTGACCGAGGTCGCCGAGCACAGGGGCTCGCCGCGCATACAGGCCTTCGCCAAGGACGTGCGGGAGGCCTTCGCAGGCGGTCGATCCGGCCTCAAGGGCATGAGCAACGACCAGGGCGTGCCCCTGGTCGGCGGCGCGAAGACGCTCGCGCGCGAACACCAGACGCTCCTGGCCGAGCTGCAGGCGCCGGGCGCCGACGTCGACCGACTGTTCGTCGACGACGAGGTTCTGATCCTTGAGGGCCATATGGGCCTTGTCGAAGCCTACGCCACCGGCGGGACCGAAGCGCGCCTGCGGCAGGCGGCGGCGGAAGCCGCCTCGTCGGACCATCAGCTGCTCTCCACGGCGCGCTCGCTCCAGCACTGAAGCCAGAGGTCGTGATAACGGCTCGGCAGAGCGCGGCTACGACATCCCGAAGCGCAGCGGTGTCCTGCGAGACAGATCAAGCAGGGCGCCGACTTAGGCGCTGAAAAGAAGGGGAGGATGGAAGGATGAAGATGATGAAGAGCGATAGAGCGGGGGGTCTCCGTCGGGCGCTGTGCGGCGTGGCCGTGGCCGTGCTCGCCGGCCCGGCGATGGCGCAGCCGCGGCCTGGACCGCTGGCCATGGAGACCCATGCATTGCGGGGCGGCGCCTATTGGATCAGCGGCGGCCGTTCCAACGACGGCTTCGTCGTCGGTCCGCAAGGGGTGGTGGTGCTCGACGCCGGCATTTCGGCCGCAGAAGCCAAGATGGAGCAGGCCGAGATCGCCAAGGTGACCTCCAAGCCGGTCAGCGCCATCGTCGTGACGCACGCGGATCCCGACCACGTGCTCGGGCTGCTCTACTATCCCACCTCCACGCCGGTGTTCATGCAGGAGAACGCCCGCAGCGAGGTCGTCGCCGCCGCCAACGACCCGGCGGCGCCTCCCGCTTACAAGGCCCTTTACGCCCAACTGGTGGAGCGCCTTCCGCGCGACACGGTCGGCAGGGAACTCGTGACCACGCTCGGCGGGGTGCGTGTCGTCCTGCGGCACTATGGACCCGCCCACACGGCGGGCGACCTTGTCATGTACCTGCCGGACCTGAAGATCGTCTACGGCGGCGACCTGCTGGTGAATTACACCCAGTTTCCCGTGATCCACCTTGCAGGATCAAGCCTGGGCTGGGAGGACTCCATGAAGGCCATACTGGCCTTAGACGCCGACACCTACATCCCGGGTCACGGCCCCATCCTGTCCAAGGCCGAGCTCGCCTCGCGGCTCCGCGACGAGCAGACGCGGCGCGAGCAGATCAAGGCCATGGTCGTCCAGGGCAAGACCCTGGCGGAAATCGAGCAGGCGCTTCCGGACAAGACCGAGGATCCTATGTTCATCACCTACACGGAGGGCGTCTACGCCGAACTGACCCGCGGCTTCCCGCCGCCGAATCCGCCCTGGAACAACATCGTCAAGCGCCCGCACGGCTAGGTTCAGGGTTCCGCAGCGCGCACTCAGCCGAGCAGGGTGGGGCGGCTGCGGCACTCGCCAGTTAAAGGCCTGACGGATCGATCGGCAGTCGCGCCCGCTCAACGGCGGCGCGTTCGCGGTCCAGCATGCGCTGGAAGCTCGGGCGCGCCCGGACCCGCTCGGCGTGCGCAGTCAGGACGGGATGGTCGCCGACGGGAAAGCCGCCGCCGGCGGCGGTGCTGTAGGCCCAGTAGACATAGGTGTCCACGATCGACCAGGTCGATCCGTACCACCAGCCATCGCCGACACGCCCTGAGATGTACTCGCACTCCTTGGCGAGCTTCTTCAGCCCGTCCTCGCGCACGCCGTCCGGATCGCGGGCGGTGAGCCTGAGCGGGTTGCGGATCTGGCGCACGTTGATGTGCAGGGTGCTCGAACACCAGGCCATGTCGCTCAGGCCCTGCGCTCGCACCAGCGGATCATCGCCGCGAGGGAGCAGGCCTGCCGCCGGATGCTGCTCGTCGAGATAGGCCAGGATGGCGGGGTTCTCCGTCAGCACCTGGCCATCGACGCTCAAGGCCGGAACCTTGCCCTTCCGGTTCACCGCCAGGTACTCCGCGCTGTTCTGGGCGCCCGCGCCGGTGAAGATCAGCCGGTCCTCGAAAGGGACGCCGATCTCTTCCAGCGCCGTCATGGTGACGCGCGAGCAGGTGCCCGGCGACATGTAGAGGATGAGCTCCGCCATGGTCCTAGGCCTCGTCTTCGACGACATTGGCCAAGGCGCCGACGCCCCCGATCCGGACCTCCACCCTATCGCCCGCCTTCAGCCAGCAGGGCGGCGTCATGCGCGAGCCCACGCCGCCCGGCGTGCCGGTGGCGATCACGTCGCCGGGACGCAGCCAGGTCAGGGTGGAGCAGTAGGCGATCAGCGTGGGGATGTCGAAGATCATGCGGCTGGCATCAGAGGCCTGCCGCTCCTCTCCGTTGACAAAGGTCTCCAGCGTCATGGGGCCGGACCCCACCTCGTCTGCGGTGACGACCCAGGGCCCCATCGACCCGGTGCGCCAGAAGTTCTTTCCTGAGGTCACGCTGTGCTTCTGGTACTCGCGCACGCTGCCGTCCATGAAACAGCTGTAGCCGCTGACGTAGGACATGGCCTGGTCGGCGGGGATGTGGCGCCCGTCGCGGCCGATGACGATGGCGATCTCGCCCTCGTAGTCCAGCGTCTCGGAGGCGGTCGGGCGGATGACCGGCTGCCCGTGAGCCACCAGGGTGTCCAGCGTACGTTTGAAGATCACCGGATGGGTCGGCTCGTCAGCGCGGGTCTCGGTCAGATGGGCGCGATAGTTGAAGCCCGCGCAGAAGATCTGGGCGGCCGGGTCGATCGGGACGGCGAGCGACACGTCCGCGAGAGAGACGCGCTCGGTCGCCTCGCTCAGAAGGCGCTGCAACTCCGCGAGGGGCTTAACCGGAAGGGTGAACGGGGCCTTGTCGGCGGGGCCGGGGCGCCATCCGCCGAGCACCTGGACCGTCTCGCCGTCCAGCACGCCCTCGGCGCATGAGCCACTCCGTTCGATCTTGACGAGCTTCAACACTCTCTCCGAGGGCTTGAGGCTGGTCCGCCCTCACGTGCCGAGACGTCTCAGCCCGACGGCCGAACGCCGCTGACGCCGACCCGGCGGTCAACTCGATGAGCCGGCAGACGCTCTGCGTCAATGTCTGCAAAACGGCGTTTTGTCGATATTCCTCTTGAGTGACCCCGGCCGACAGATATGCTCCATTCAAGGACCGCCCAACAGGAGGGCGCGGTCTTCACAGGCCGGCTGGTCCTGCCTTGTCCGCCCCGTAAACCTCCTGATCGCTCCAGATCAAGTCGACGATCAACAATCATGAGCAGCGTGACAGCAAACACGGGTCCGGCGGCCCTTGCGTCTGATCCCCGGGTGCTCCTCTCGAACTCGCCGATGAGCCTCTTCCAGTGGGCGGCGGTTCTGACCACCTTCGCCATGAGTGCGCTCGACGGCTTCGACGTGTTGGCCGTCACCCTGGTCGCGCCGAGCCTGCTCCATCAATGGCACGTCAACCCCGCGGCGCTCGGGCTGGTCTTCTCCGTGGGGCTGGTCGGCATGGCTTTCGGCTCCTTCATCGTGGCTCCGCTGGGCGATGTGGCCGGGCGACGGACCCTGGCTCGGATTGCGCTGGCGGTCATGACCGTCGGCATGTTCCTCAGCGCGCGCGCCAACGGTATTGCGGTGTTGGCCCTCTACAGGCTGATCACGGGGGTGGGGATCGGCGCTGTGGTCGCCATCATCAATCCCTTGGCGGCGGAGTACGCCAACATCCGCCGAAGGGAGCTGGCGATCGGCCTGATGGCGGTCGGCTTCCCGCTCGGCGGCGTGCTTGGCGGCCTGTCCGCGGCTTATCTGCTGACACACGGCGGATGGCGCGCCGTCTTCGTGGTGGGCGGCGTCTTCGGCCTGGTGCTGGTGGCGGCGTCCATGGTCCTCCTGCCTGAGCCCATCGCCTTCCTAGTGGAGAGGCGGGGACCCAAGGCGCTCGCGCACGTAAACCGCTTTCTGCGCCGGTGCGGACATCCGTCGGTGCAGAGCCTGCCGCCACGGGCGGAGGTCAAGGCGGCGATTCGGCCATTTGAAATATTCCACGCCAGCCAACTGCGCGCCACGGTGCACCTGTCGGCAATCCTGTTCCTCTTTGTCATCACGGTCTATTTCTTCCTGAGCTGGATACCCCTGATGGTGGCGGCCGCGGGGTTCACGCCGTCGGTGGCTGCGCGGGTCGCGGTCATGGCCAACCTCAGCGGGGTGGTCGGCGGCTCGCTGATCGGATGGGCGGCTGGGCATGTCCCGTTGAAGCCGCTGTCGTTTACGGCCGTCCTCGGCCTGGGGCTCGGGGCCATCCTGTTCGGCTATTCGGGCGGCCATCTGCTCGCCCTGACCTTGACGGCGGCCCTGGCGGGCTTCTTCGCGCACTCGGGCATGGTGAGCATGCACTCGCTGATTGCGCGCACCTTCCCGAGCCACATGCGCGCCTCCGGCGCGGGCTTCGCCCTGGGCGTGGGCCGGGTCGGTAGCGCTCTGGCGCCCGCGCTGGCCGGTTATCTCTTCAACACCGGCATGAGCCGCGGCCAGGTCTCGGTGGTCATGGGCGGCAGCGCCGTGCTGTCCGCGCTGCTCATGCTGAGCTTTCACGTGCACGGCCGTGCGCTCGTGGCCAATCCCTCCACAAGCGAAGACCTGGGCGCGGTCGCGCCGGCGGTCTAGGTTGGTGGGGGTCGCATGCGCGCGGTCGACCAGGGCGGTTCAGGCCTTGAGGCGCCCTGAAGCAGGGATGGCGCGCGACGATCGCGACGCCTGGGCGTTTGGGCCAGTGCCGCTCAGGTCGTCAGCCTCCACATAGGCCTGCAGCCGGGTCTTCAGGTCTCGCATGACGTCGTCCCCAAGCGCTTCGGCCATGCGCCGTTCAGCCTCGGCCACGCCCTCGCGGAAGCGTTCGAGCATCATCAGCCCCGCGGGCGTGAAGGCCACGATCTTGACTCGGCGATCGTCCGGGTCAGGGCGGCGGACCACCACGCCGAAGCGCTCGGCCTTGTCCACCAGCTCCTGCATGCTTTGTTTTGTGATGCGCGCGCGGGCGGCGAGTTCGGTCAGGGGCGTGCCGTCAAGATCGAGGTTGCGGAACAGGGCGAGCTGCACCGGCCTGACCCAGGCAAACTCACCTTGTTGTACGGTGCGAAGCACGTCCCGCTCGAACACGGCCGAGGCGAAGGAGAGCGCCCGGCCGATGTTTTCGACCCGCCAGCTCGCCTCCGAGTCCGACATCGCCCCTCCGGTTCCGCCGCAGATCCTAGCGAGGCGCCCCTGCGGCGCTCAAACCAGGGCTTCAGATAGGCAGGGGCATGGGACCGCGGGTGATGGTGGTCAGCTGAATCTCGGTGAAATCCTCGACCGCATAGTGGCCGGAACGACCCCAGCCGCTATCCTTTACGCCGCCATTGGGCAGGGAAGGTTCGCTGGCCATGGTCGGGCCGTTGATGTGGACCATGCCGCAGTTGAAGCGCTGGGCCAGCTCAAGGCCGCGATCCTGGTCGCCGGTGACGATGCCCGAGCAGAGGCCGTAGTTAGTGTCCGAAGCCTGGGCCAGCGCCGCCTCAGCGCTCGGCGCCGCCTCCACGATCATCACCGGGCCGAAGGTCTCCTCCCGATTGATGGGCGCGTCGGGCGGCACGTGGGTCAGGATGGTGGGTAGATAGATCGTCCCCTGCGCCTCGCCGCCGGTCACGAGGGTGGCGCCGCGCGCGACCGCGTCCTTCACCGAGGCGTCCACCGCCTTCACCGCCCGGTCGTGGATCAGCGGGCCGATGAAGACGCCGGGCGTGGTGGGGTCGCCGGCCTTGAGGGTGCGGGTCTTGGCCGCCAGCCGCTCCACGAAGGCGTCGTGCAGCGGCTGCTCCACCAGGACCTTCCGGGCGTTCATGCAGATCTGGCCCTGGTGGAAGAAGCCGGAGAAGGTGGCGAGGTCCACCGCCAGGTCGAGGTCGGCGTCCTTGAGCACCAGCAGCGGATTGTAGCCTCCGAGCTCCAGCACGATGCGCTTCAGCGACTGGCCGGCGCGCCCCGCCAGCATGCGCCCGATGGCCGAAGAGCCGGTGAAGTTGATGCTGCGCACCTCCGGCCGCTCGAAGAAGACATCCGTCACCGCCTCGTGCTCGCCCGGCGCATGGGTGACCACGTTCATGACGCCTGGCGGGAAGCCCGCCTCGTCGAGCACCTCGGCGAGCAGGAGGCCCGCGGAGATGGGCGCGAACTCCGAAGGTTTCAGCACCACCGTGTTGCCGAACACCAGGGGCAGCACGACGGTGCGCCAGGCCAGGCTGAAGGAGCCGTTCCAGGGCGAGAAGCCGGCGACGACGCCGAGCGGCTTCCGCACCGCCATGGCGAAGCGGCCGGGCACGTCGCTCGCCAGCACGTCGCCTATGGGCAGATAGCCCCAGCCCGCCGCCTGGCGCAGCATGTCGATGGACCAGCGGATCAGGAAGCCACTGAAGGCCGCCCCGGCGCCCGTCTCCAGCGCCATGGTGGTGGCGAACTCCTTGGCGCGGCGCTCCACGATGTCGGCGGCCTTGAGGAACAGGGTCTGGCGCTGGCGGGGCGTCGCCTCGGCCCACGCCGGGAAGGCGGCCGCGGCGGCGTCCACGGCGGCCTGCGCCTCCGCCCGGCCGCCGGCTGCGATCTCGGCATAGAGCGCGCCGTCGAAGGGGTTGTAGTCGGCGAAGGTGCGGCCGCCCGTCTCGCCCCACTGGCCGTTGATGTAGTGGGTGGTGCGCCCGGTCGCCCGGCGCATCGGCGTCATGTCGTTCATCGCTCTCTCCCTTGGTCGTTTCGCCGGCGGAGCTTGCGGCCGAGGCGTAGGGCTGAGCCGCTGCAGCCGTCCGTTGACATCGTCAGGCTGTCTGACTATTCCCGCCGGGCGGATGATGCAACACGGCGCGACAGAGACGCCGTGAGCGGGAGGCCGAGGTGGTTCCAGTCCTGCCATTGCCGCGCCTACTGTTCGGCGCTGGCGCCCTGTCGGGTCTGGCCGGCGAGCTGACGCTGTTGGGCGTGCGACGGCCGCTGCTGCTCAGCGATCGCGGGCTGGAGCGGGCGGGCGCCGTGGCCGCCGCGCTCCGGGCGCTTCCGCAAGGCGTGACGGCCCACCTCGACACGCCCGAGAACCCCACCGTCGCGGGGGCCGACATCGCCTATGCCGACTACCGCGCGGGAGCCTGCGACGGGGTCGTGGCGCTCGGCGGCGGCTCGGTGATCGACACCGCCAAGATCCTGGCGGCGCTCGCCGGAACGGCCCTGCAGGGCTCAGCCGAGCTTCTGGGCCAGCCGGAGCGGATCGGGCGGAACACGGTCCCGCTGGTCGCGATACCCACCACCGTCGGCACGGGCAGCGAGAGCTCGCCCGTCTCCGCGCTGCATACCGTGCCGGGAGGACCGGCGATCGGCACCCGCAGCCCCTTCCTGGTGCCGCGCGTCGCGATCTGCGATCCCGACTTGGTGCGCACCCTGCCGCGCCGGCTGATCGCGGCCACCGGCGTCGACGCCTTGTCCCACTGCATCGAGGGCTTCTTCGCCGAACCCGCGAACCCGGTGATCGACGCCTTGGCGCTCGACGGGATCGCGCGGGTGTTCGCCGACATCCGCGCGGCGCTGGAGCCCGAGGGAGACGCAGCGCGCGCGTCGCTGATGGCGGCCGCCTTCGCCGGGGGCGCCGCCATCCACAAGGGGCTGGGTCCCGCCCACGCCATCGCGCTGGTCTGTGGGGACCAGGACCTGCACCACGGGACGCTGATCGCCGCCGCGCTGCCGGTCACGACCGAGCTGCTGGCGCGCCATGTCCCCGGCAAGGCGGCCCGGGTCGCCGCGGCGCTGGGGCTCGCGACCGGCGAGGAGATCGCACCGGCGCTCCGCACACTGATGCGCGAGCTCGGCCTGCCCGCCACCTACAAGGCGGCGGGCTATGTGGCCGGCCCTCTCGACACGCTGATCGACGGCGTCGTCGCCAGCCACTTCAACCGCACCAGCGCCTATGTGCCGACCCGCGAGGAGTATGGGACGGCGCTGCGGGCGCTGGTGGCGTGAGCGGTCCCATACGGCGACAGGAGCCAGGTCCAGGATGCGTCTGATCGCCACCGAGGAGGCCTTCGCGCCGCGCGAATACTTTGAGGAGTACCTGAAGCTCGCCGAGACGCTGGACACGGCCGAGGCCCGCTATCTGAAGATGTACTACAAGGGCCCCCTGGTCGAGCGGCTGTCCGACATGGACGTGCGGCTGGCCGAGATGGACCGTTTCGGCGTGGACATGCACCTGCTCGGCATCACCGCGCCGGGCGTGCAGGCCTTCGCCCCGCAGCTCGGCGGCGACATGGCCGAGCGCGCCAACGACGAATTGGCCAAGGTCATCCGGGCGCACCCGACCCGCTTCGCCGGACTGGGCGCGGTCGCCCCGCAGGACCCGGAGCGCGCCGCAGGCGAGGTGAAGCGCATCATGACCGAGCTGAAGCTCGGCGGCGTCATCATCAACTCACACACCCAAGGCGACTTCCTTGACGCCGAGAAGGTCTCGCCGCTCCTCGAGGCGCTCGTGGCCCATGATGCGCCGCTCTACATCCACCCCAACTTCCCCCCGCCCTCCATGGTCGGGCCCTACTCCGACTATGGCATGATGGGCGCGCTCTGGGGTTTCGGGGCGGAGTGCTCGCTTCACGTCGTGCGCATGATAATGGCGGGTGTGTTCGACCGCTTTCCCAAGCTCAAGGTCGTGCTCGGCCACCTCGGCGAGGGCCTGCCGTTCTGGCTCGACCGGCTGGACAACCGCTACGCCAACATCCTGCGCCGCGGCGGACTTGAGCCGCTCGGCATGAGGAAGCTCGAGAGGCTGCCCAGCGAATACTTCCGGACCAACTTCCACATCACCACCAGCGGCATGAACACGACTGCGCCGCTGGAGTTCGCGCTGAAGATGTTCGGCCCGGACCGGATCATGTTCGCCATCGACTATCCCTACGAGCAGACGGAGGAGGCGGTGGGCTTCCTGCGATCCGCTTCGCTGGACGCCGGAGCCCTGCGCAAGATCGCGCACGAAACGGCGGAGACGGTGTTCAACATCGCCTCCGTTCAGGATAGAGTTTCCGTCTGAATGACGATGATCACCGCCAGCCTCCCGCGGGCGCGAGGCGGTGGCGCGGGTTCAGACAGAAGGAGACGTCCATGCGCAAGACCCTCGGCCGGATCGGACTTGGCCTCTTCGCCGCGACGGCGGCGTTGGGCGTCGCCTTCGCCCAGCCCAGCACGCTGAGCGAGCGCTGGCCGCCCGCTGGTGTCTCCTACTACGGTGACCCCAAGGCGCCCGACATCTCAGGCCTGTGGCTTGGCGTGGCCATGGGCGTGCCCGGCCACGGGGTAGCCAGCAATACCGGGGCGACCGCCGACGGGCGGCCGCCGGTCTATCTTCAGCCCTGGCCGCTGCCCTACACGCCCGCCTACCAGAAGATCGCCGACGAGCGTGCGGCGGCGACCAAGGCCGGCCACGCGCTCGGCGACATCTCCTCGCGTTGCCTGCCCTTCGGCCTGCCGCTGATGCTCGTCTCCAAGAACTACCCGGACGAGATCACCCAGACGCCGGGCGAGGTGACCTTCTGGATGTACGCGACCTTCCCCGTGGTCATCTGGACGGACGGGCGGGGCCATCCCAAGGACCTCAAGCCCAGCTACAACGGACACTCCACCGGCTACTGGATCGGCGACACGCTGTACGTGGACACCGTCGGGATCAATGCGACCACGACCCTGGACGGCCAGCGCGACCCGCACGGGCCGAACCTGCACATCAAGTGGAGCGTGCAGAAGGTGGCGCCAAACATCCTGCACACCCACACCACGCTGTACGACGACGACGCCTTCACCCAGCCCGTCACCCTAACCAACATCTGGGAGCGCAAGACCGAAAGGAAGTGGGAGCTGCTGGACGATCAGTCCTGCTTCGAGAACAACGGCGCCTTCAAGGACACCAAGGTCGAGCCGGGCTTCATGAAATTCTGAGCGGGCGCAGCGCCTATCGCTTCAGCGTCGCCGCGAGCTTCGCGCGGGCGCGATAGACGCGCACCTCCACCGCCTTGGCGCTGAGGCCGAGCACCGCGCCCGCCTCCGCCTGCGACAGGCCTTCCAGGACGGTGAGCACCAGGGGATCGCGCAGGCCGTGGGGCAGGGCGGCCAGGGCCGCCTCCAGCGCCCTGACATCCTCGCGGGCGATGAGGCTTGCCTCGCCGTCTGCAGTCGGGTCGGGCCTGTCCTCCACCCTGCGGCCGCTGCTGTCGAACAGGCCGGAGATGACGCGCCGCACGCTCGCACGCCGGCCGTGGTCGCGGCACTTGTTGAGCGCGACGCGGCGGAGCCATACGTCGAAGGGCCGCCCGGGATCGTAACTCGACAGGGCCCGCCAGGCCGAGACGAAGGTGTCCTGCAGCACGTCCGCGGCATCGTCGGGATCGCGGACGTAGCGGCGGATATAGCCGTGTATCGGGCCCTTGTGCCGGCCCATCAGTTGGGAGAAGGCGGAGCGGTCGCCCGCCAGGCTCAAGCGGGTCAGCTCGGCGTCGCCGGGATCGCCGCCGGTCGCGTCCATCTACATGATGTCGGCGATGATGCGGCCGTCGAAGATCTTCTGCTGCTCCCGCGTCAGGACCTTCCTGAGGTCGACGATGTAGTTGACTGTGGAGGTCTGCATTTGCCCGACATTGACCTGGATTTCTCCGATCGCCGCCTTGGCGTCGTCGTTCAGCGACATGTCGTTGGCGAGCGCTGCGGCCAGCTCCGAGTTGGAGGCGTGCAGGTCCGCGAGCGCCAGGTTGTAGTCGAGCGTATAGTTGTGGTCGATCAGCTCCACCTGCCGCTTCTGCTGGGCAGATAGGTGGATCTCCTCGGACAGCATGCGGTCGACCCGCTCGCGGAACTGGACCAGGCGATAGTCAGGGTTCGGACGGGAGGAGAGTCCGAGGCCCTGGGGCATGTGGCTGGCGAGGCTGGCGCCCAGCAGTCCGCAGCAGAAGGCGATCGCCGCGGTCAGGAGCGAACGGGTGACGAGCGGCTTCACCGCAGGACCTGGAAGGTCCCCGCCTCCGCCACCGTGCTGCCGTCCAGCAGTGTCAGGGACGGCTCCGGGTCGCGTGGCCCGGCCACGCCGGTCCCGTGCTCATAGGCCTGGTAGGAGAAGCCCATCAGCAGCGCGCAGGCGCCGATCGCGCACTGCAACACGACTCCGGACCTGAGCTGGCTTCGACCGGCCTCGCGCGCGTCGACGCGCCGCCAGACCGCCGCTTCGATCCCCTTCGGTGCGTCCAACCCCATCCGGGAGGCCATCTCACCGAGGAGGTCGTCCAGTCGGTCGCTCACGGTTGCATCCCCAAGCCGGCTGTGCCGCCACTCCTGTACGCGATGGACCGCCGCTTCCCTCAGGGCTGTTCACGCCCCCGGCGCACACGTCCTTACGACGCAGCGTTCGGCCGTCAAGCGAAGCTGCGGCCCACGAACCAGTAGACGCCGATCCCGACCAGGGAGGCGGCGGTCACGTCCACCACGATGGGGCGGGGCAGGGTCAGCTTCAGCTTGGACAGCAGCAGGACCGAGCCGGTCAGCAGCACCACGATGGTCAGCTGCCCGACCTCCACACCCAGGTTGAAGCCGACGAGGAGCTCCGCCAGGCGGTTGGGCGGCAAGGGTTCGCTCAGGAGGTCGGCGGCGAAGCCGAAGCCGTGGATCAGGCCGAACACCAGGGTGACCACCAGGCGCAGCCTCGCGGCGTCGCGGATGTGGCCGGAGACCATCAGGTAGTTGGACGCGAATAGCCCCGCGCCGAACAGCAGTAGCGGCGGCAGCAGGCCCACGCCCATCAGCCGCATCGCCGTCATCAGGAACAGGGCGCCCGCGGTCCAGAGCGCGAGCAGGCCCGGGCGATGGGTGGCGACCGAGATGTTCTCGATACCGATCAGGGCGATGGTCAGCGCCACCAGGGCGTCGATGAACTCCGCATGCGGGCGGATGACGCCGGTGAAGGCCAAGGCGAGCGTCAGGCTGTGGCCGAGCGTGAAGCCCGTGATCACGAAGGTGAGGTCGCGGAAGCGCCGGGAGATCAGGACCAGTCCGAGCAGGAAGGACATGTGGTCGACACCGGTGAAGATGTGCATGACGCCCATGCGCATGAAGGTCAGGAAGCCCGCCTGGGCCAGCTCCCCGCCGCTCGAGGCGGACAGGTCGACGTCGTGGTCGCCGGCGGTCAGGACGTCCTGCGCATAGTCGCCCTTGGCCGTCTGGATCTGGGCCAGGTTGAAGTGGCTGGGGACGAGGTCGAAGAAGGCGGCGTTGTGCAGCACCATCTTGCGGGTGGAGGGGCACTCGTAGAGGAACTCGATGCGGCGATAACCTGGCGCGGCGGCGATGGCGTGCGGCGGCACGGCGAGGGGGCAGGGCGCGCCGTTCGCGGTGACGCCTTCGCGGGCGTTCAGGTAGGCGATCAGCGCCCGGTCGTCGGGTGGCCGGCCCTTGGTGATGCGCGAGGCCTCCACGTCGGAGACGGAGAAGGTCAGGTGAACCGCCGCCCCGTCCACCAGCCAGCTCGAATGCGACTCGCTTCGCGTGTGGGCGGTCGCCGGAGCGGCTTGGCAGAAGGCGAGGAGGGCGGCGACGACGAGGAGAATGCGCTTCACTTGAAGTCGCCGGCGATCTTGATGTCGGCGCGGCGGCGCAGGAAGCGCTCGTTGCCGGCCTGCAGCCGGGCCACCTTGGCCGCCAGGAAGTCGCGGAGCACGCGGTCGTGCGCGTCCTGATAGCTGGCGGGTAGCGGCTGCTGGTTGTGGGTCATCACCAGGATGTGCACGCCGTCCGGCTCAGCCACGGGGGCGGAGACCTCCCCGTCCTTGAGCCTGCGGGCGACGGCGAACAGCGCGTCGCCGAGATGGATCCTGGCGGCGAAGTAGAACTGGGCGTCGCCGGTCAAGCGCCCGGACCCCTTCAGGTCCAGCGCGGCGGGGGTGGAGCCGCTCCGCAGCGCCGCGACGATCTTGTCGGCGCCGGTCGCCTGGGCGGAGGGCAGGCGGACGTCCTGCACCGTCATCTGGCCTTCGCCGGCATAGGTGTCCTGGTGGGCGTCGTACCAGCCGTGCAGTTCCGCCTCGCTCGGGCGGGAGGTCAGCGCGTCCTGGGCGACCACCGCCTCGGTGCCGGCGACCAGGGCCTGGCGAACGTCGGTGTCGTCGGTGGGGGCGCCGAGCTCCACGCCACGCTGGACGTAGAGCTCCTCGCGGACCATGTCGGCGAGCACCTTGTGCTTCTGGGCCGGCGTGGCCTCGCCGAGCGAGACGTCGTCCAGCGCCCGGAGCTGGCCGATGACGTCAGCGCGCAGGATCGGCACGCCGTTCACCGTGGCGGCGTCTTCCGGCGGCACGACGAAGGTGCGCGTGCCCTGGGCTGTGAAGAGGCCAAAGCCCGCGATGAGCAGGCCCGCCAGCGCGCCGACGCCACAGAGCAGGAGCGAACGGCGGGCGTTCGGCTGGCGAGGATTCCACAGGGTCGGCCGCCCTACCGCGTCCGGCCGGCCGGACGCGTCGTCTGCGAGGTCGAGGTGATCCTCGACAGCCGCGTCATTCATCGGGGTCCCGCGGGCTTGGCGTTTGAGGGTTCGAGCGAGGCGACGTAGACGGCCACGTCGCGCAGTTGGTCGGCGTTGAGGACGCGGCCGAAGGCCGGGCTCATCCCCGCCCGCCCATGCTCCAGCGTGCGGTAGATGTCGTCGTGGGAGCCGTGGCCGTACAGCCAGACCTCGTCGGTGAGGGCGGGCGCGCCAATGGCGTCGTCGCCCTCGCCATTGTAGCCGTGGCAGTCGTAGCACCCGCCATAGTCCCGGTAGAGGGCGCCGCCCCGCTGCGCGGCGTCAGGCCGGGTGGCGCGCCCGGTGAAGGCGAGGAGGTACTGGGTGATGTCCTCCATCTGGCCGGGCGTGAGCGAGGGCAGCGGCTCGGCCTTGTAGGGGTGGGCAGTGCCGAAGGCCGGCATGGAGGCAAGGTCGAAGCCCTGCTTGTCGTCGGCGCGGATGCCGTGGCGGGCGATCTCCTCGATCTCCGCAACCCGGCCCTGGCCGTAGAGATGCGTACCATCGGAGAAGTCGGGGACGCCGCCACCGTGGTCGCCCTTGCCCTCCGCGCCGTGACAGCTGGAGCAGTAGCGCTGGTAGACGGGTCCGCCGCGGGCCACCGCAGTGCGGCGGAGCGCGGGCGTGGTCAGGACGGCTTCGGGGTCGCTTCGGAGCACAGCCGCCTGACCTTGAACGCGCATCACCTCAAAGCCGAACACGGCCAGGAGGACCAACAAGATGGGCGTAAGGGCGAAGAGCCGGCGCCGCGGGGGAGAGGAGGCCATAAAGAGACTTCTGATCGACAGGCGCGGCGATCTTCCTGCAACTCGCAGAAGCCGTCGCCGCGCCTCACCCCCCTGATACGCCGGGGGCGTCGGGAGCCCTCATGACCTGGGCCCCTCCGCGTCGCGCTTGGGCGGACACGGGCCCGCCTTGCGCCAGACCTCCGTCAGGACGTCTTCGTGAAGGCGCCGCTGAGGCGCAGCGTCACCACGTCGCCCACCACGGGCACCAGCTTCATCACGCCGAAGTCGCTGCGCCGGATCATGCCCTCGGCGTCAAAGCCCACGGTGTAGGCCTTGCTCAGCGGATTGACGCCCGCGCCGTTGAACCGCACGTGCAGGGTCACCGGGCGGGTCACGCCATGCAGGGTGAGCTGGCCCATGACGTCCGCCTGGCCGGGGCCGGTGGGCGTCACCTGGGTGGAGACGAAGGTGGAGGTGGGATACTTGGCCGCGTCCAGGTAGTCGGGCTCCCTCAGTTCGCCGTCAAGCTTGGCGTTGGTGGTGGTCACCGAGGCGATCGGCACGGTGATGGAGAGCTTGTCGGCGGCCGGCCGGTTCGGGTCGACGGTCAAAGAGCCGCTCGCCCCGGTGAAGTCGCCCCACCAGGTCGAGAAGCCCATGTGCGACAGGCTGAACTCGATGCGGGTGTGGCCCGCTTCAACCTTGTAGACGCCAGGCTGCACGGCGGCGGGGTCCGGGTTCCCTGGGATGGCGGCCTGCGCGCCTCCGACGATCAGGAGGGCTGCGCCAGCGGTGGCGAGGAGCTTCAGGGAGGCCATGGCCAGGGTCCTTTATTCTTGGGCGGGATTGAAGACCAAGGGGCTGGTCGAGACCTGACGTCGAAGCGGGTCCGGAGCCAGAGATTCCAGAGTTTCTAGCCGATCGGCCGAGAGGCAAAAAGCATAATCCGGGCTGTTATCTCCCCTTCCAGCGGAACAGAGCACATATTGCTATGATGCAGCCCGTCGTCGCCGGCGGCGCTGATGACGAGCGGGTCGGTAAGAGGTAGCCTCATGAAGACGACACGTCTCGGTGCGAATGGACCACAGGTGTCGCGGCTCGGCGTCGGTTGCAGCCGCATGTCGGCTCCACCTCGCGACGATGCAGAGAGCATCGCCACTCTCCATGCTCTGCTCGACGCGGGTGTAAACTTCCTCGACACCGCCGACTTCTATGGCATGGGCCACAACGAGGCGCTCATCGGTCGCGCCATCAAGGATCGACGGGATCAGGCCTTTCTGAGCGTGAAGTGCGGCATGATGCTGTCGCCGACCGGCGCCTTTCTCGGTCTCGATGGTCGGCCGAGCGCGGTCAAGAACTTCTGCGCCTACTCGCTCCAGCGATTGGGCGTCGAGGTCATCGACCTGTACCAGCCGGGACGACCCGATCCGGCGGTTCCTTACGAGGAAACGATCGGGGCCGTGGCCGACTTGATCAAGGACGGCAAGGTTCGCTATCTCGGCGTTTCGGAAGTAGG
Source organism: Caulobacter sp. S45 (assembly GCF_903642205.1). Classification (GTDB taxonomy): domain Bacteria; phylum Pseudomonadota; class Alphaproteobacteria; order Caulobacterales; family Caulobacteraceae; genus CAHJWH01. The sequence continues at coordinate 35,959 of NZ_CAHJWH010000003.1, forward strand.
GGCGCACGATCTAAGACGAGCGCACAGCGTGCATCCCGTCGCGGCCCTGGAGATAGAGTACTCGCTAGCCTGTCGCTTTATCGAGGACGAAATCCTGGTGGCCGCCCGGGACCTCGGCCTGGCCCTGGTGGCCTATCGCACCCTGGCCGACGGGTTGCTGAGTGGGGCGGTCACGGAAGAGCCGACCAGGGGCCCGACCGTCCATCTGACCCCGCCCCGTCTCAAAGGTGAAAACCTGAAGCATAACCTGCAAGCGATGGTGGCTCTAAGGGACATGGCCGCCCAGAAGGGACGAACGCCGGCGCAGCTGGCCTTGGCCTGGCTCCTTAGCCGGGGCGAGGACGTCATCGCCTTGATCGGAATGCGGCGTCGTTCGCGGCTCAGGGAAAACCTCGAGGTGTTGGATATCGCCTTCGACGCGGAGGAGCTCGCCGGCCTGGATCGAGCCTTTGGACCAGGTGCTATAGAGGGGGAACGCTACCCGCCGTTCGTGATGAAATACGCCGCGCGATGAGCGCGGAGGCGATCCAGGCTAAGCGTCCGCTCCCTGATCCTTCGCACCCGGCCAAGCCTCACCTCCGTTTTGTCGAGCTCGTCCGGCAACCACGGAGGCGCGGGACGCATGCAGGGTTTACGGATTAGCGGCTTGGTAGGTGAAGCCGTAACTATGGGCCCGGTCTATGGCCGGAGAGGGCGGCCCACCTTTCAGTATGCCCTTGAAAACGGCCGGAACGTCGCTGGTGGCGATGCGGAGCAGCATCAGGTAGCGCGGGCTGGTCTCGGACGCGGGACCGAACTGCACCGGGCTGCGCACGCCCCTCTGTCCACTGACCACGCCGGGATTGGCCAAGAGCTCGGGAAGGTGGACGGCGTCGTACCAGCTGTTGAAGCTGTCGTCCTGGCCCGTGACCACAGAGTGGAAAGCCAAGACGGCGTAACGGGCGGCGACGCCCGGCTTCGCGCCGGCAGGCTCGCCGCCCACACCGTTGATCGGCGGACTGAGCGCTCTGTAGGTCGCCGTCGTCACGGTCGCGATCTCCGGCCCAGGCCAGGCGTCGCCCGCGTCTCCGAGCCGCGTCACAGCCTCGGCGGACCTCTGCGCCTGAGCTGTGGCGAGCGTGTAGAGCACCAGGTCGCGAGGAGTGTTCATGGGCGCGTGGCGAAGCTCTGGACCTGGGACGTAATGCTGCACGCCCATGACGCCGGGAGCTTCCGTCGCGCGATCTGTGTGTCGCCGGTCGGCGAACCAGCGGGCGTAGGCCGCCTCGCGGCCGGGCCGCGGGTCGCTAAACACGAAGAAGAGGTAGACCTGCTTGGCGGCTATCGGCTCCGCCGCTCGGGTCGCCGTCGCTCCGCCAAGACCGAGCAGGCTGACGAGGCCTGCAACCACGCCTGTCACCAAAAGTCTGCGCGTCGGTGTAGTTAAGGACATTGATTCATTCCGAATCCGAGTGGATAAAGTATTTGTCGGAAATTTCTGGTCTCATCTCTGTCATTTTGCAACGGCTGGCGGCGAGTTCGGCGCTGCGATCGTCACCCACAAGGATGATTTTGTCAGCGTAGAGTGAAGGCTTCCCGAGAAAAGCTCCGCAGGGCGCCTTATCACCGACCCTTCGGCTTCCCGGTTCAAGCCTCTGCTTTTCAGAACGGCCTGGAAACTTATCGACCTGGTCCGGCCGTTCCCTACCATGCCGACTGCGTCGCGAGGACGCCTCTCATCGAACAATGGACGCCAGCGATCGATGCGCCTGAGACCCGCCCTGGTGCTGACCGTTGCTGTGGCGGGATCCGCGGCCGCCGCTGAACCTGCGCTTCGCTTCCAGGTCCCGGCCACCGTGTCGCCCGAGGCGGCCAAGGCCCTCGGCGCCATCTACGCTGTGGCGTCCGCCAATCCGCCGCACTCCAGGCCGACGTCGCTGCAGGATTGGGATCGTCGAAGGACGCTCGCGAAAAGCGCATGCTGCCCGCCTCCAAGGCGTTCTTCAAGCGTCACTTGAAGCCCGGGCCGTCTTCAGCCAGTCGATGTAGGCTCCCGTGATCGGTGGTCCTGGAACCCTGGAGTGTTCGTAGGTCAGGGTCTGGGGCGTGCAGCAGGGCGCGTCCTGCGGGTGGACGAAGACCACCGCCGAGCGGGCGTCGAGTTTCTCACAAATCCAATCCGTGTAGACTCCATAATCTCTCCTCCTGGCGCGAAACAGGGCTTGAAAGATCCGTCTGCGAATAAAGGCTGAAATATATCGTCGTGACACGAGGAAGCTGCCGTTCGAACGGTCGTGTCGAATCAATTTGCGAGCACAAGTCTCGTCGTTCCACTTGCCTTCTGGCGCATCCATGCCTCCGAGAAGTTCGACAAGGGCATCACCTCGTAGTCCAGCGTGATCTCGCCCGCGATAGCGAGCCGGCAGAGCTCGGCATAGGCCTGCGCTTGCAGGGCGAGCGGCGTGTGGTAGTAGGCGAACCCCAGCACGTCGAGGGACGCCCGCCGCGCGGTCTGGGCATGCAGGTGGATACCGGGCGCCAGTCCGGAGCCGACCTGCACCATGCGTCCGCTGTGGGCCATCACACCCAGCGCCGCTTCGGCCGGCGCTCCGTTCAGGTAGTCGATAACCACGTCGACGCCCGCGCCCGCCACCTCCCGGTAGGCCTGGGGCAGGTCGGTCCGGTCCAGCCGGACGATGGCGTCGGCGCCTTGCGCCAGCGCGCGGGCCAGCGCGTCTGGCCGCCGTCCCGCTGCGATCACCCGTCCGGCCCCGAGCCGCCGCGCCGCCGTTACAGCGATGGATCCGGTCACGCCCGTGGCGCCCAGGATCATCACCGTCTCGCCGGGCTGGAGCCGAGCCCGCCAGGAAAGCGGCAGCCAGGCCGCCAAGCCCGCGTTGCCGATGGCGGCGGCCAGCGCGTCGGGCGTATCCTCCGGCACCGGCAGGCCGTAGCCAGCGCGCAGCAGCGTGCTCTCGGCCATGGACCCATGAGGCGCGACAAGGCTCACCGCATTGCACCACAGCCGACGCCCATCAGCGGCGCGCACCACCGCCTCGCGCCCGACCACGAAAGGCCGCGCCTCCGGGGCCAGGTAGTGGCGCCCTTCCGCGGTGGCGACGTCCAGGTTGGTCAGGGCGGCGGCCAGCACGGCCACCACCTCCGCCTCCGATCCGCCTCGCGGCTCGGGGAAGCTGGTGTAGTGCGGCGGCCCTGGCGGGTCTGCGATGACGGCCCTCATGGCGGCGCTCCTCCGGCTCAGGCGGCCAGGAAGGAAAGGAGGCGTTCGGCGAACGCGTCCGGCGCCTCTTCGGGGATGTAGTGGCCCACCCCCGCCATGGCCCCGCCCTGCGTCTGCGGCGCCTTGGCCTTGAGGGCGGTATAGAGCGCCTCGCCCACCCCGCCCTCGCCGCCAAGCGCCAGCACCGGCATGCTGGGCGCGGCCGCCGCCTTGTTCTGCGCAATGCTGTGCAGAAGCGCGCGGTAGTAGGCGAAGCCGGCGGCCATGCGCCCCGGGCGGCTGTAGTTCTGGACGTAGTGGTCGAGATCGGCCTCGCCGATGGCGTCCTTGACCATCGTCTTGCTGCGGAACAGCCAGTCCAGGAACGCGCGCTCGCGGCCCTGCGTCAGGAGTTCCGGCAGGTCGTCCACGGCGTTGAAGTAGAACTGGAACACCTTGGGCGCGGCGGCGAGCGGCAGGGCCGCGTCCGCGGTCACGCCTGGGATGGCCGCCTCGGTCAGGACCAGGCTCTCCACGGCTTGCGGATGGCGGGTCGCCCAAGCGTAGGCTACCCAGGTCCCCACATCGTGGCCCACTAGGGCGAAGCGCGCGATCCCAGCCCCGGCGACGGCGGAGGCGAGCAGGTCGGCGACGTGGCCGGTGTCGTAGGCCACGCCCTGCGCCAGCAGGTCGGACCCGCCCATGCCCGGCAGGTCCAGCGCCAGCGCGCGGTAGCCGGCCTCGGCCAGGATCGGCTGCACGCGGCGCCAAGCATAGGCGGTCTGGGGCCAGCCGGGGACCAGAAGGACGATCGGGCCGTCCGCCGGCCCGGCCTCGTGGGCGGCGATCTTCAAGCTCCCGGCCGCGGTGAGGGTCACGAGGCGGATGGATTGCGCGGCCATGGCGATCTCCGGGCTGGTCTCACCTGCCAAGGCGGGCATGCCCTGGGGACGGCTCAATGCAGGATGATAGTCCCGGTCCAGCGGCGATGGGCTTGCCTGTTTCGCAAGACCCGCTTGCGATCTTGGCGATGAACGGCCGTCGCTGCGCGGGCTAGGTTGCAACCTCCTGTCGGACGGTGGCGAATACCATGAAGGCCTTCCTGCTCTCCTTCCTCGTGGGCCTCCTGGTGGGCGTGCTTTATGCGGCGTTGCGGGTGCGCTCGCCCGCGCCGCCGCTGGTGGCGCTGACGGGACTGCTCGGCATGGTGCTGGGCGAGGCCGCTTGGCCGCGGGCGATGGCGGCGATCGGCGCCCTGCTCGGAGTGAAGGCATGAAGCTCGCGCCGCTGGCCCTGAACCACGTCGGGATCACCGTGCCCGACATCCACGCCGCCATCGACTGGTACGGCGAGGTGTTCGGCTGCACCCACATCATGGGCCCGCGGCTGCTGGAGGCGGACGCCCGGGCGACGGCGGAGACCGGCGCGGTCTTCGGCCCCGACTTCCGGCGCATGCTGCAGGCGCACCTCCTGACGGGCAATGGCGTCGGGATCGAGCTGTTCGAGCCGCTCGACCCCAGGCCGCTGCCCCCCGCGGAAGGCGTGGACTACCGCCGCCACGGTCCCTGGCACGTCGCCCTCACCCATCCGGACGTGGAGGCCATGGTCGCGCGCATCGTGGCCCATGGGGGCCATAGCCAGACCGAGCCACACGCCTTCACGCCCGGCCGGCCCTGGCGGCTGGCCTATGCGCGAGATCCGTGGTGGACCACCCTGGAGATCGTCTCCCACAGCTACGCGGAGATGTTCGCCAACTGGCCCCAGCCCGGCGCGGAGACCACGCCGACCCTGGTGGACCGGGCGGAGGCGGCGCGCCTGCGCGCCGGGGCGTGAGGGCGTGTTCTTCGCCCTCAACACGTTCCTGTGGTCGCCCCGCTTCTAGGCGCGTCACCTGCCGCTCCTGGAGCACGTCAAGGCGCTGGGCGCCGACACGATCGAGCTGCAGCGGAGCGGCTTCGAGGCGGACTTCCCGGTGGACGCCATACGGCGCGAGCTGGAGCGCCTGGACCTCGGCTGCACCCTCTCGACCTCGCCGCCGCGCCCGGAGCTCTGCCTGCTGCACGAGGACGCCGACGCGCGACGCGCCGCGCTTGGCTACCTGCGCGAGGCGATAGGCGTGGCGCGCGACCTCGGCGCCGGCCTCGTCGTCGGCCCGCTCTACGCCCCGCCCTGGTGGTTCAGCGGGGCGCGCGCCACGCCGGACCAGCAGCGATGGGCGGTCGAGGGCCTGCAGGCGCTCGGGCCAGACCTGTGGGCGGCCGGCGTGCAGCTCGCGCTAGAGCCGATGAACCGGTTCGAGACCTTCTTCCTGAACACCGCGGCGCAGGCGGTCGCGCTGTGCGCGGCGGTGGACCACGCCCAGGTCGGGATGATGCTCGACACCGCCCACATGGCGGTCGAGGAGACCGATCCTTGCGCGGCCATGCGCGCCGCCGGAGGCTGGCTGAAGCACCTGCATCTGCCCGAAACGGATCGGGGGACGCCTGGAACGGGGCGGCTGATCGACTGGCCGGGGCTGTTCGCCGCCCTGGCCGACATCGGCTACGGCGGCTGCTGCGCCATCGAGAGCCTTCCCTTCGAAGATCCCGAGGTCGCCCTGAAGACGCGGAGCTGGCGCGACCTCGCCCCCTCCACTGACGATCTCGCCCGTGACGGTCTCGCCTTCCTGAAGCGCACCTGGCGGGCGTCGCTCGCGTCCAAGCACCCGACGCCCTGATGCCGATTGCGCGGGTGAAACGAGGGACCTGTCCGCCGTCGCGGTCCTGGCGCCGGGATCGGCGAGCCTGCGCGATCCTGCCGCTTGGTTTCAGCCTTGCGCTGGCCTTGGGGCCGCGGGGCGCCGACGCCGGCCAGACCGAGCCGCTGCCGCCGCTGGACCTCGGCCAGACCAATATCCTGGACGGCGAGGGTGGCCCCGGCCGGCTGCTGGAGATCATCACCTTCGGCTCCGGTGCGAGGCGGCTGGCCGACGCGGACGGGCGCAGCGTCCCTGGAGACAACGACCAGCAGATCATCTCGGCCGTCGCGCACCCGATCCTGGTCTCCCCCGCCTCCGTCCTGGGGGCGCACCCCGGCGTGGAGGTGCTCGTCCCGGTCAGCCATGTGAACAACGGCTTCGCGGCGAGCGGCGCCGGCCACGACACCGGACTCGGCGACACGACCGTGGAGCCCTTCCTGGAGTGGTCGAGCCCCCATCCGAAGGCCGGGACCGTCTCGGCCCGGCTGGCCCTGGGCGTGATCGCGCCGACCGGCGACCACCATGCGGCTGCGGCCGTCAACACGGGCCAGGGCGGCTGGCAGGTCTCGTTCTATCTCGCGGTGACCTGGCGCGTCTCCTCCCGCTGGGAGTTGAGCGCCCGGGCGATCTACGACTGGAGCGGGTCGGCGAGGGGACGGTCTGCGGCCGGCTCACGGCGGCGCCTGCAGGCGGGCGATCAGTTCGCGCTGAACGCCTCGGCTTCCTATGCGCTCACGCCGGCTTGGCGGGCCGGGCTCGGCGGCTACCTGCTGCACCAGATCGGGCCGGCCCGCGTGGACGGCGTCTCCATGCCCGACAGCCTGCAGCGGGTCTTCGCGCTCGGCCCGGTCGCCCGCTGGCAGGTGGGGAGGACGGCCATCCTGGTCGCCGCCTACGGCGAGTTCCAGGCCCGCAACCGGCCCGAGGGCATGAGCGCCAACGTCCGCCTGCAGCATCCCTTCTGACCCGCGGGCCGGACCCCGGCTGCAACGGCGCCGCTCCGGTCGCGTTGACGGACGGGTCGGAGCCGAGGGGGCCGGCGCACATGGCCGACGAGGTCAGCGATCTTCGCCTCTTCACACGCATCGTGGCGGCCGGCAGCCTCTCGGGCGCGGCGCGCCGGGCCAACACATCGCTCACCTCCGTCAGCCGCAGGCTGTCGGGCCTGGAGAATCGTCTGGGCGTGCGCCTCATCGACCGGGGCTCGCGCAAGTTCACGCTGACCGACGAGGGGCAGCTGCTGCACGAACGCGCCGTGCCTATCGTGCAGGCCCTGGACGCGGTGGCAGCCGAACTCAGCGCCCGCTCCAGGCCGCCCCAGGGCCTGCTCCGCGTCAGCGCGCCCCATGAGATCGGACGCCGCCAGATCTCAGGCCTGTGCCGGGCTTTCGCCGAACGCCACCCCAAGGTCCGCATCGAGCTCACCCTGACGGACGTCCGCCCGGACATCCTGGAGACGGAGCTGGACGTCGCCATCCAAACCAAACGCCCCTTGGAAGGTGAGGTCGTCTACCGCAAGCTCCTCAGCAGCCGGCGGGTGATCTGCGCGGCGCCCTCCTACCTCCTGGCCCGGGGGCGGCCCAACAGGCCGGAGGACCTGGCGCACCATAACTGCCTCTGCGTCACGCGGGGCGCCCGCATCTATGACCAATGGACGGTCCGGGGGCCGCAAGCCCCCGTCAAGGTCGTCGTCTCCGGATCGCTGACCAGCAACAATACCGACACGATCCACCGCTGGGCGCTCGACGGCGCGGGCGTGGCGATCAAGGCGCTGTGGGACATAGAGGACGACCTGCGCGCCGGCCGGCTGGTGGAGCTCCTTCCCGCCTTCGCCTGCGACGACATCCACCTCTACGCCACCCACTTCACCCGTCGACACGTGCCCCCCCGTATACGCGCCTTCATCGATTTTCTGGTCGAGCACCTGCCGACCCAGGGCGCCGAGGGGCTTGAGCCCTCCAGGCTCCTCGCCTGATCGCGGGAAGCCAAAACACTTCCGTTGCTTCGCAACGTCCCATCTCGAGCCAAGCCAAGCGAGAATGAACTCTAATCCATGCCTCATCTCCGATAGCGCCGGAGCCCAGGCCATCTTAGACGCGGTGCGCAAGCGCTGGGCCCGGCTGGAGACCCTGTTTGCTGACAGCGCCTACAACCGCAGCAAGCTGATGGACAGGCCGCCTTACACGACTTCTTCATCGGAATCGTCCGCAAGCCCTGCCTTGAGGCGCGCAACCACGAGCGGCGCCTCGACATCTCCGAGTCTTTCATCCGCGCCGCTAGACTCTCGGACAAAGAGGGAGCAGCTCTGATCCTCCGTACCGTCGAGATGGAAGAAAACACCACCGTGCGAGTGCCGCGCGGCTTTGTAATCAGAAGGTCGAGGGTTCAAGTCCCTTTGTGGGCATCCTACGCAACGAGCATCTATAAGGTGCCCCGCCGTTCTTAAGCTCCTCTTAGAACGGCATACTTGCGCGTAAGGGCCTGTCGCATCTTTGGCGGCTCGCGGCCAACGAAGTGGGGAGCGTTCGGCTGGCGCAGCGCGCGCCTGCCCTCCCAGAGTGAGAGCGCGTCGAAGCAGGCGCCGAGGCCAAAGTCATGGGCCCTTGCGGGTCATCCGGAACGCCCTCGCGCCGGGCGAGGTGTCAAGGGCCACGAAGATCAGCCCGAGCTCGGCGCAGGCGGCGCGGTGCTCACCCTTCTCCGTGACGTTGGCGTGGGTGCAGGTCAGGCCGGACAAATACCAGACTACCGGCGGCTTCTCGCCCCGGGCGTGCTCCGGGACAAAGGCGCTGAAGGTTATGGGTCTTCGTCTGGACGCTCCCATGACGATAGACGCCCTGCACGCCCCCGTGCCCCCGGACCTGGGACCCGGTCTCCAGCTCCATCAGTAGACCACCACGCTGCGGATGCTCTCGCCGGCGTGCATCAGCTCGAAGCCGCGGTTGATCTCCTCCAGGCTGAGGCGGTGGGTGATCATTGGGTCGATGGCGATCTTGCCGCCCATGTACCAGTCCACGATCTTCGGCGTGTCGGTGCGCCCGCGCGCGCCGCCGAAGGCCGAGCCCTTCCACACCCGCCCGGTGACCAGCTGGAACGGGCGGGTGGATATCTCGCGGCCGGCCTCCGCCACCCCGATCACCACCGACACACCCCAGCCGCGATGGCAGCATTCCAGCGCCTGGCGCATCACCGTGGTGTTGCCGGTGCAGTCGAAGCTGTAGTCCGCGCCGCCGTCGGTCAGCGCGACGAGGTGCTGGACGACGTCGCCCTGGATCGTCCCGGGGTTGACGAAGTGGGTCATGCCGAAGCGGCGTCCCCACGCCTCCTTCGAGGGGTTGAGGTCCACGCCGATGATCTTGTCGGCCCCGACCAGCCTGGCGCCCTGGATGACGTTCAGCCCGATGCCGCCGAGCCCGAACACCACTACATTCGAGCCCGGCTCCACCTTGGCGGTGTTGACCACCGCGCCTACGCCGGTGGTCACGCCGCAGCCGACGTAGCAGGCGGTGTCGAAGGGCGCGTCCTCCCGGATCTTCGCCACGGCGATCTCGGGCAGCACCGTGTAGTTGGAGAAGGTCGAGCAGCCCATGTAGTGGAAGATGGGAGAGCCCTTGTAGCTGAACCGGCTCGTGCCGTCGGGCATCAAACCCTTGCCCTGGGTGGCGCGGATGGCGGTGCACAGGTTCGTTTTGCGCGACAGGCAGCTTTTGCATTGGCGGCACTCGGGCGTGTAGAGCGGGATGACGTGGTCGCCGACCTTCACGCTGGTCACGCCCGCCCCGACCTCGCGCACCACGCCGGCGCCCTCGTGGCCCAGCACGCTCGGGAACAGGCCCTCGCTGTCCAGGCCGTCGAGCGTGTAGGCGTCCGTGTGGCAGATGCCGGTGGCCTTGATCTCGACCAGCACCTCGAAGGCGCTGGGCCCGTCCAGGTCCAGCTCCACGATTTCGAGTGGGCGTTTGGCCTCGAAGGCAACGGCGGCGCGGGTCTTCATCTAGTAACCTCGTATGACTGCGTGGATCGGTCGTGAGCAAGGCCGGTTGTCGGCCCAGCGGCCGATCTCCTGATGGTCGGCTATGCCGACCTCCTTCAGGGCGGCCTTGTAGGAGCGCAAACCATCAGTGGTGATCGCCTTAGGCGGGCCGTGCCGCTTCTGGGCCTTCTTGATGAACTTTAACGCTGCGGCCTTGTCCCGTTTCTTGGTGACAACATCAGCGTTCAGGGATCCAACGAAATCATGGCCGGAGGCGTCTTGGAGCTGTCGGCCTTTGAAGTGGCCAGCGGCGACACCTTCACCCTTTCCAGCGCTTACGGGAGCGCCAGCCTCTCCGGCTTCACCCTGTCTGGCGGATCAGGCGGTCAACTCGTGGCTGACTTAGCCCAATGAGAGGCTCCCGACAGGCTGTTTTGGACGACTTGCTCGAGCCGTTCCGCCAGCGCGCCTACGGAATAAGGCTTCTGCAATAGCTCAAAGCCATGGGTGCCTTCCTGAGCCACGACATGGCTATAGCCGCTGGTCAGCAGGACCGGCAGTGTGCGGAAACGGTCTCGCAGTATTCGCGCCATGGTCAAGCCATCGATGCCAGGCATCATGACGTCGGAGAAGACGGCGTCGAAGCCGTTTGCGTCGGCGCCCAGATAGGCGAAAGCCTCCTCCGCATTGGCGGCGCGGGTCGGGCTGTGGCCCAGGTCAGCCAGCATCTCCACGGCGAATCGTCCGACGGCGTCATTGTCCTCCACGACGAGGACGCGAAGGCCGGCCCGCGGTAGGGTCGTGCGTGCAAGCTCGACCACCGGCTCGATCCGCGCGGTGCGCCGCCCGGAGGTGCGGGGCAGATAGAGCCGGAACGCCGTGCCCTTTCCCGTCTCGGACAGCACCGTGATCTCGCCGCCGGACTGCTTGGCGAACCCGAACACCTGGCTGAGCCCCAGTCCTGTACCCTTGCCCACCTCCTTGGTGGTGTAGAAGGGCTCGAAGATGCTGGGCAACTGCTCGGCCGGGATACCGCAGCCGCAATCCGACACGGTGATGGCGACGAAGTCGCCGGTGCTTCCCGCGTGGCCGCGCACCGAGGGGACGTCGACCACCGCTTCGATCCGGAAGGTGAGCTTGCCCTCGCCCTGCATGGCGTCGCGCCCATTGACGGCAAGGTTGATGAGCGCAGTCTCGAACTGGCTGACGTCCGCCTTGGTGAAACAGGGGATGGCGGCGGGCTGGACCTCGATCTCGATCCGCGAGCCGACGAGGGGGCGCACCAGCTCGGCCACGCTCTCCACCTGGGCGCCGACATCGAACTCCACAGGCACGAGCGCCTGCCGTCGCGCAAAGGCCAGGAGCTGGGCTGTGAGCTTCGCGGCGCGATCCACGGTCTGCGAGATGGCGTCAACGTAGCGGAGCCGCCGGCTTGCGGCGATGTCGTCACGGCGCAGGAAGTCCACCGAGGATCGGATGATCGTGAGCAGATTGTTGAAGTCATGGGCGACGCCGCCCGTGAGCTGGCCCACAGCCTCCATCTTCTGGGACTGGACCAGCACCGCCTGCATCCGCTCTCTCTCCTCGATCTCGCGCACGAGACGAAGGTTGGCGCGGGCGAGATCGGCCGTGCGCTCCTCGATGCGCTGCTCGAGGGTGGCGGCGAACTGCCGTCGCTCCTCCAGGTGTTCGCGCGCGACGTACTGCCGGCCTCGGGCGCGCAACGCAGAGCCGACGCCTCGTTGTAGCGTCTCCGCGCTTATCGGCCGTTCGAAGATCACGATGTTGCCCAGATCGGCCAAGGTCTGCTGCGCCGGGGCCGGCCGAGGACCCACGCGCTGGGCCGCCAGCACGATGATCGGAAGATCTGACCAGGGCGGCTGATCCCGGAGCCAGGTCGCGAACCCGGCTAGAGTCTGTCCCCCGAGGGCTTCCTCGGTAACGATGACGGCGCCGGCGCCTTCAGCCACCCGCGCCTCCAGATCGGCGACATCGGTGCAGACGTGGATCGTTCGATCCCTCAACGTCTGTGCGATGACCGAGGCGTCACGACCCCGAGGAGCCAGGATGAGGACGCGATTATCCATGTCCGTGTTCAACTGGGAGGCTCGAAGGCACGAGGCTCTGTCGGCAGCATCGCCAGCCGGCCTCTGTAGGCCTGCACCCCGGCCATGACGCCCTGGAAATCCGTCAAGGCTTCCCCGACCCGAACCCCCGATGGGCCCAGACGGAACTCACGAATCGTTCGCTCATGAGCACTGGCGCGGCTCTTGACGACGGACAAGGCGGTCAGGATCTGACCACTGGCTTCGAAAAAGCGGAACAGCAGGATTGTATCGCTGAGATAGCTCAGGTCCACGTCTGTCCGCATGTCGCCGACCAAGCCATGCTGGCCGAGCACCAGCAGTGTCGCCACGCCGAGCTGGTTCAGATAGTTCAGGAGTTCGTGCATCTGCAAGAGGAGGTACTTTTCGCCCGGCATGGCCTGAAGGTAGGCGTTCAGGCTGTCGATGACGACGAAGGCGGCTTGATCATCGGTGACCGCGCGCCTCACCCAGCTCGAGAACTCACCCGGCGAGACCTCGGCTGGATCGATCTGGCGGATGGCGAGCTGGCCGTTGTCGATGAACGGCCGCAGGTCCATCGACATCGCCTGGGCCCGCGCGAGCAGTGTCGTCAGCCCTTCGTCGAACAGGAAGTAGGCGCAGTTCTGGCCCCGCTCCAACGCGCTCAGGATGCATCGTATGGCCGTGGTGGTCTTGCCTACCCCGGACGGACCCATGAGCAAGGTGTTGGTGCCGCGCGCGAGGCCGCCGCCCAGGAGCGTGTCGAGCTCGGCCGTCCCGGTCGACAGGAGCGCCGGCTCGAAATCGCGGCGGTGCTCGGCTGCGATGAGGCTTGGAAACACCTCGATGCCGCCGGTATCCAGGGAGAAGTCGTGGAAGCCGCCGCGAAACTTAATCCCGCGCATCTTCACCACCCGAAGCCGGCGCCTCTGCGTCCCGAAGTCCTGAGCGATCTGCTCCAGGGTTATGACGCCATGGGCGATGCTGTGTAGCTGAAGATCGTTGCCGCTGGAGGTCTGGTCGTCCAGCAGCAGCACGGTGCAGGTGCGGTTGGCGAAGAAGTGCTTCAGCGCCAGGATCTGGCGGCGGTAGCGGAGTGGATTTTGTGCAAGGAGCCTCATCTCCGAAAGGCTGTCGAACACGACGCGCCGAGGCCGTTCCGCTTCCACGCGGGCCATGATGGCGCGCGTGGTCTCTCCCAGCTCTACATCGGACGGATGGAGGATCGACTGTTCGGCGTCCGGGTCCAGCCCCGCCTCGTTGACCAGTTCGTGGATCGACAGACCTTCCAGCGACCAGCCGTGAGAGGCGGCGACGGCGCGCAGCTCGAACTCGGTCTCCGAAAGGGTGATGTACAGCCCCTCTTCTCCGAGTTCCCGCCCCTTCAGCAGGAATTGGAGCGCCAGGGTCGTCTTTCCCGTTCCGGGCGTACCCTCCAGGAGGTAGATGCGCGATGGCGTCAATCCGCCGCCGAGTATGTCGTCCAGTCCGGTCACGCCCATGGGAGCCCGGTCGGCGCTCGCGGCAGCCTTGGAAGTCAGCATGATCTATCCGTCGGTCAGACACGCCCAAAACACCCGACGCGCTCTCAGTCCGTTCATAGCAAATGGTGTCGGCGGCGCTACGTTGCTCGTACATCCATCTTAAGGCGTAGCTTCAGCCCGGAAATCGGCGAGACGCAATCCGGTCGCGGCGCTTGCCGGCTCCTCTGCGGTGGCTCAGACGCGCCGGCCTGCGCCGGCCAGGGATGCGCCGGCTCCAGCCTCCGCGGGCGGGGCCGCATTGCAGCACATGGCGGGCTTTTCCGCCCAGCAGATCACCGGGGTGTCCATCTCCCACAGCGGCCGCGTCTTCGTGGACCTGCCCCGTCGGACGGTGGACGTTCCAGTCGCTGTTGGCGACGTGAGAACGGCATGATCACGCCCTTTTCCGGATAGCGACGCCGTAAGACCTACCGGGTCAAGATAGGGAGAAGAGCCAGGTAGTAGTCTACCGACGGCGGGATGGTGGCGATCGGCGTTCTTTCGTTCAAGCCATGGCTGAAGTCTTCCGACTCCTTGATGAAGACGGGACTGGCGCCGTAGCTCGGGACGTCGTGGTATCGGAACCACATGCTATCGCTGGCGCCGGACGCCATGCTGGGGAAGACCGGCACGCCCGGATAGACGCTGGCCATCGCGGTCTCCACAGCGCCCGTGAAGTCAGGCCGCATGGGCGAGGCGGCGGTGGCGACCGAGCCTTCCGTGACGTCCCGGAAGCTCACGGCAGGATCGTCGGCCACCTTCTGCAGCTCGGCCATGATCGAGGCGCGCGGATGACCGGGAAAGATGCGGCAGTTGATGTTGGCCTCGGCCCGCTGGGGCAGGGCGTTCTCGGCATGGCCGCCGCTGACCAGGGTCACCACGCACGTGGTGCCGATCTTGCCCACCGTGGCCGGGTTGGCCGTCAGGGTGGCGATGGCGTGGCTGTCCCGCGGGTCGGCGGCGAAGGCCTTCATCGCCGCGCCCGTCTGCGCGTCCTCGTACTTGGCCGCCTGGACGAAGTAGGCCCTGGTCAGGGGGCTCAGCTCCGGCGTGAACTGGTGATCGTGGATGCGCAGCAACGCCGCCGCCAGTTCGTCGATGGCGTTGAGCCTGCGCGGCTCGGAGGAGTGGCCGCCGGGATTGGTGACGGTGAGCTGGAAGTCGGCATAGGTCTTCTCCGCCCCCTGCCAGGTGAAGTATTCGGGCGCGCCGGTCTGCTCGTTCAGCGAGCCGCCGCCGCCGTCAATATTGAGCACCAGATCGGCGTTGGAGAGCTTGTCGGCGATGATGGCGCTGGTCTTCATCACCGTCTCCTCGTCGCCGGAGAACTCGATGATGATCGTGCGGCGGGGGCGATAGCCCTCGCGCTTGAGCTCGATGAGCGAGGCGATGGCGATCGTCCCGTCCAGCTTCATGTCGGTGGCGCCGCGGCCGAACAGGTAGCCGTTCTCCACCACCGGGGTGAACGGATCGCGCTTCCAGTCCGCAGGCCTGGCCTCGACCACGTCCATGTGGCCGGAGATCACGAGCGGCTTCAGGCCAGGGTTGGCGCCGGGCCAGCGCGCGACGAGATAGGCGGTGTCGCCGACCGGTGTGATGCTCACGTCGGAAGGCGTGAAGCCGCCCTGCACCAGGGCCGTCCCATAGAGCGTGGCAACCTGCGGCGTCTGGTTTCCAGGCCCGGCCACCGAGCGCAGGGCGATGGCCTTCTCGGCCAGGTCCAGCGCCTGGGCGTCGGCTTGCGCGTGCTGTGCTGGCGCAGCTTGCGCCATGGGCCCAGTCAGGAGCAGCCATGATCCGAAGCCTGCGAGGAACCGCCTTATGCAGATATCCGTCATCGTGTAATCCCCCACTCGTCACCGATCTGACGCTAGCAGCCCCGGGTGATCTAGTCTCGCCCGGGCGCGAGGTGCGGGTGTGTGGTGATCCATAACCGAGTCCAGCGCGTTGTCGCCTGCAACCGAGCGTGCTTTTAGATCGGGAGCCCTGAAGCGTCCTCGCTGTGCTCAGTCGCTCCGGGATCTCCGGTTCCAGACGCTTACCGTGTGGCATTCCCGGCGGGAAAAGGCCGATCCGCTCACGTCGACCCTCCTGCACACCACGGGGTCAGGCGATGACGTGTCCTTCGGCGCCGACGACGGAGCCGCACCAGCGGGCGGAGTGCTCGGCCCGGCCGGGGTGACCGGTTGGGCCGCGACCGCGGCCGCTGACGCCTGCAGCAGCGCAGCTGTTAAGATGATGGACTTCCACATCGCGCTCTCCTCTTCGACCGGAGCCGGTAACACGAGAGCGGCGAGCCTCCGCCGCCGCCGGACACGCCGGCCGGATTTCGCCATCTGGCGCCCATCTAAGAGGCGGCGCTGCCTGGGATCGGCGTGCACAAGCGGCACGGCGTGGCCGTCGCCTCTCGCCAGCGCGCTCGCTCAGCACGACATCGCCCTCACCGGTACGGGCTCCATCATCCTCTCCGACAACACCGCCAACCTGATCGAGGCGGTCAGCTCCAAGGACATCCTGGTCAACGACGGCGATACGATCTCCGGCGCGGGCGCCATCGGCGGCGGCCCATCGGCTCCTGACGGGCTCGCCTTGAGCCGCGAGAGGCTGTCCAAGTCCGTGGGCGCCCTGGCTGCGCTTGCGTCATAGCCGATCATCTGAACTCATGCGCCGGAGGCCAAAGGCAGTTTGTCATCCTCGCCTGCCCGTCGGCCGAACGGTTTGGAGACCAAGCTCTTGCGGGTGCCTGCCATCGACGTCGAGAGGGACGGACGCGTCGCCCAGTTTCACGGCTCATGGTATCGCGGCGAGCACACGAACTTCATCCCGTCCAAGGCGGATCTGAAAGAGCCACTCGCGCTGGACAGATACGTCCTTGCGGGCTGGGAACCGCCGGCGCCGTTCATCCGCAGGCAATCGTGCGTCCTGGCCTTCGGCAGTTGCTTTGCAGCCAACGTCACGAAACATCTTGCGCGCCGGGGCTACTCGGTCCTCGGCAACGACCTGACGCTGCAGACACACATAATCCGTTTCGCGGAAGGCATGGTCAGCACGCACTCCATGCTCCAGCAGTTCCAGTGGGCGTTCGAAGGGCGCCAGTTCCCACCCAACATCTGGATCAGCAAGGACAAGGAGATCGCCGATCTCACGCCCGCGGTCCGCGACCAGACACGGCGGCTCATAGAAGCCACCGACGTCTTCGTGCTTACGCTCGGCCTCTCCGAGATCTGGTATGACAAACCGTCCGGCGAAGCCTTCTGGCGCGCCATACCGAAGGCCTTCTACGACCCGGAGCGCCACGGCTTCAGGGTCTCGACCGTGGAAGAGAACAGCCGGAACATCCGAGACATTCTCGACATCATCGCTCGCGCCCGACCGGGCGCGAAGGTCGTGCTCACCCTTTCCCCCGTGCCGCTGATGGCCACCTTCCGGCCGATCTCCTGCATAACCGCAAGCTCCGTCTCCAAGGCCATCCTTCGTGTCGGGATAGATCAGGTGATGTCCGAGGCGAGACCCAACGTCCACTACTTCCCGAGCTACGAGATGGTGCTGTCGGCCTACGACGCGCCGTTCCAGGAAGACAATCGCCACCCTCGCGACGAGATCGTCAGCGAAGTCATGGATGTCTTCGAGAGGTTCTACTGCTTGTCTGACGATGGATTGCGAGGCGAGGGCGGCGACGGCAAGGCCCGTTCCGGCGCTGCATGACCACGGGTCCGGATACCGCGCTCGTCTTCACGACGATCGAGCGGCCGCAGTGCGCCCGGCGGCTGATCTCGTCCGCTCACGACCACCACCCGGAGCTTGCCATCTACGTTCTGGAACAGTCCGACGTCGCGACGGCCCTGGAGGCGTTCTGTACGGACCTCGGCGCGACCTATATCCGGCTGCCCTATGACGCCGGGGTCTCCGTCGCCAGGAACGCAGCCACTGCGGTCGTGAGGCAGCCCTATTTCATCATGGCCGACGATGATTTCGTCATCGATCGCCCGCTGCCCATTGAGACCGCACGGAGGTTCCTCCTCGCCATGCCGGACTTCGTCATGGTCGGCGGCGACCTGGATGAGCCGTTCAGACCGTCCAAGGCGAGGGCCAGCCTTACAAGCCACCGGGGCCGCAATATCGCCATCGACCAGACCGGCGGCGGCGTCATCTTGATCTCAGCCGAATTCGCGGGCAACGAAGCCATCTCGTTCGAGAACGAGACCTTCTATCCTTGCGACATGCTTTCGCAGTGGGGCCTGTGCGACACTGAACGGTTCCGCAGCCACGGCCTGCAGTGGGACGAACGTTACAAGACCGGCGGCGAGCACATCGATTTCTTCCTGTCGTTAAAGCTCAACGGTTCGGCGGCCCGCTTCGCCTACTGGTCGGGTTTCCGTTGCCTGCACGACCAGAACCGTCATGAGCCGTATCAGGTCCTCCGGGCGCGGCCAGATTGGCTGGAGCAGTTCAGGCTGAAGTGGGGCCTCAACTATCAGTACACGGTCGGGGGAGGCCTGCGGCGTTTCGACGAGACATGGGGCACTGGCCGTTCGCCGGAGACCCCCGTCGCCCCGGTAGCAAAGCGGCGATCCAGACCCGTCGGCAAGGCCGCCAAAGCTGAGGCTCGAGACGCCAGAGCTTTCGCTCCGCAGAATAGCCTGGCCGGGGTCATGGATCGGGCCGAGGGGCCTTCGCCCTTCCGCACGATCGGTACGAAGCTGATCGTGGCCTGCTCATCGCGCACCGGCAGTTCGCTGCTCTGCCAAGCCCTTGCGCCTTACGGCGCGCGCATGGACGAGTTCTTGAACCCGCGCCGCCTCAAGGATTTCATGCCTGAGGCTTCCACCGCAGATTTCCATGAATACATCAGCAATCTTATCCGGCCCGTTTCGACGGCGTTCGGCATCAAAGGCGGGCTGCACATGATGCGCACGCTGGCCTTTTTCGGAGAACTTCCCGAACATATCCCGGAATGGAAGTTCGTCTTTCTTACCCGGGAGCAGGTGTTGAGCCAGGCTGTTTCCCTCTCGATTGCAGAGAAAAGCGGCGTGTGGCGGCAAGGTGACGTTGAAGAGGCGCCGCTGGATGAGCTTGTCTATGACAAGGCGGCGATACAGAAGAACATCAGCGACATCCGCCGCGTCAACGCGACATGGGAAACGTTCTTCGGAGCGTACGGCATCCAGCCATTGCGAATGACGTATGAGCGCCTCACGTCGGACATACCAGCAAGCGTCGAGCATATTGCTGACGCGCTGGGCCTTTCCCGGAATGACCATCAGGTTGACTGGACGACGATAGATCTTCCTGCACAGCAACGCACAAGGCTACATCGTGAGTGGAAGCGAGAGTTCCTTCGGGATCGCGCTGAAACAAGGAGCGGCGACTGAGCGGCCCGTGGTCTTGGTTGGCGCCGACCTGCGCCATCACGGCCCTGTCCTTAGCGCACAGCCTGATAAGGGCTGCCGCCACATCGCTGAAATGAGCCGGCAGGCGAGGAACTGCGGGTTCTGCCAAAGAGCGCCGAAGTCACGGCTTGCTTCGAGGCCCACGACGCCGGGATCATGTTACCTGAAGGCTTCTTGCAGACGCTCAAGGGGGGCTCGTCAGGGTAACCAGCGACAGCGGGTGAGCGGGCGCAAAGTGGTTGCGGGCGCGGGCGGCCACGCCGGCCGGCTTTCGCCTTTCGCCTTTCGCCCTGGTTCAGGAGCTGCGAGCCTGGTTCGACGGGCCGATCGCGCTCTCCGGCGCCATCGCCAGCGGCCGTGCGATCCTGGCCGCCCAGGCCTTGGGCGCGGACTTCGCCTACATCGGCTCGCTCTTCATCGCCACGGCTGAGGCCAATGCGGCCGAGGGCTACAAGCAGATGATCGTGGACAGCTCGGCGTCGGACATCGTCTATTCCAACCTGTTCACCGGCGTGCACGGCAACTACCTGCGCCCGTCTATCCTGGCCGCGGGCCTTGATCCTGAGGGCGACGTCAGCCAGATGAGCCTCGGCTCGGGCGGCGCCAGCAAGGCCAAGGCCTGGCGCGACATCTGGGGCTGTGGCCAGGGCATTGGCGCGGTGGACGGCGTGGCCCCCGTCGAGGAGGTGGTGGGCCGGCTGGGGCGCGAGTACGCTCAGGCAAAGGCGTCGCTCGACGACGTCTTCACGCCTCAAGCCTTCGCCCGCCGGCTCGAGCCGATGAGCCGGCGGCTCGCGGAGAACGACTACCTTGCCGCCAGCCGGTTCACGCTGGCCGACGTGTCCGTCGCCTACGCGCTGGGCTTCGCGGACTTCCTTGGCGAGGCTGGAAGCTTTCCTTCTGCCGTCATCGACTATCGCGCCGCCTCGCTGCGCGTCCCGCCTATCGGCGCGCGTATGCGCTCGCGCCAGCCGCCTGATCCTGACCAAGGACGTACCTATGGCCGATTCGCCGATCCCTCACGCGAAATCCGCCTCCGGTCACGCGCGGAGTGCGCGCCGAAGCCCGAGAACTTCGCCCTCGCCGAAGCGAGCGCCCCTGCGCCCACACACGGCGCCTCTGGCGCAGCCTCAAGTACGAGTGCGTCTACCTGCACGCCTTCGAGACCGGCTCGGAGCTGCGCGCCGGGCTCGGGCGCTGGATCGCCTGCTACAACTCCGTCAGGCCCCACTCGGCGCACGGCGGCAAGACCCCTGACGAAGCCTACGGAACAGCCCGGCAGGACATCGGATTGGCAGCGTGAGACAGACCTGAACCTATCTTAGCCAAGCCGCCAAACTGTCCAACAGAAAGGGACCATCTCAGTCCTTCTACCATCAGTCTGTGTGCCGACATGCGTCTGATCTGACAATGCCGCTGAGGGTGCCGACACACCGGGTCAGAGACGATCTTCCGTCTGGATAGTCGGGAGATCATCCACATGCCAAGTTCGCTCTGA
>NZ_CAHJWH010000004.1 GCF_903642205.1 Caulobacter sp. S45
GAGACCGGCGCCGGCAACCTCGCCGCCACCCTGCTCATCACGACCATCAAGCCCCCCGCCGAGGCCGCCGAGATCGCCTTCGTGGCGGCGCTCGCGGTGGCGGACTTGGCCTTAACCCAAGTCCCAGACGCCCTGGTGCGGCTGAAGTGGCCGAACGACGTGCTGGTGGCCGGGCGCAAGGTCTCCGGGGTGCTGATCGAATCCGGCATGAGGTCTGACGGCCGCTTGTGGCTGGCGGTCGGCGTCGGTGTGAACCTGCAGAGCGCGCCGGTGGCAGCCGACCGGGCCGCCACCACCCTGGCCGACCACCTGCGCGCCGACGTGGCCGCGCCGTTGTCGCCCGCCGCTGCGCTGGAGGCGCTGGCCCACGCTTTCGACATCAGGCTCGCCACCTGGGAGACCTACGGCTTCGAGCCAATCCGCACCGCCTGGACCGCCCGCGTCGATGTCGGGCGGGCCTGCCAGGTACGGCTGGACCACGAGACGTTGGAGGGCGTCACGGAGGCGTTGGAGGCGGATGGCGCGCTGAGGCTGAGACTGGTCGATGGCGGTGTGCGCCGCATTACCGCCGGTGATGTCTTCTTCCATGGCGAGGCGAGATGACGGCCTTCCACCCCGAAGGCCGCCCATGCTGCTAGCCGTCGAGCAGGGCAACACCAACACCACCTTTGCGCTCCACGACGGGGCGCGGTGGATCGCCCAGTGGCGCACCGCCACCGACCCCGCCCGCACCGCCGACGAGTACGCCGTGTGGCTGCACCAGCTGCTTTCCATGCAGCAGATGACCCTGGGGGCCATCGACGACTGCATCATCTCCAGCGTCGTACCCCAATCGGTGTTCAATCTCCGCAACCTCGCCCGCCGCTACCTCAAGGTGGAGCCGATGGTGGTGGGGGAGAACGTCGAGCTCGGCATCGACATCCGCATCGACAAGCCGTCCGAGGCCGGCGCCGACCGGCTGGTCAACGCCATCGGCGGTTTCCTGAAGTACGGCGGCCCGCTGATCCTGATCGACAGCGGCACGGCCACCACCTTCGACGTGGTGGGCGCCGACGGCGGCTTCGAAGGCGGCCTGATCGCGCCGGGCATCAACCTCTCCATGCAGGCCCTGCACAGCGCCGCCGCGCGTCTGCCGCGCATCGCCATCGCCCGCCCCGCACACGTGATCGGCCGGGGGACTGTCGAAGCGATGCAGTCCGGTGTATTCTGGGGCTACGTCGCCCTCATCGAGGGCCTGATCGACCGCATCCGCGCCGAATACGGCGCACCGATGCAAGCGATCGCCACCGGCGGCGTAGCCTCCCTCTTCGAAGGCGCAACGACCAGGATCGACGCCTTCGATCCCGAATTGACCCTCAAGGGCCTGCTGGAAATCGTACGCCGCAATGGCAAATTAAGGACTAGATGAACACCTCGACCAACGAAGACCTCGTCTTCCTGCCGCTCGGCGGCTCCAACGAAATCGGGATGAACCTGAACCTCTACGGGTTCGGACCGCCCAGGGCTCGCAAGTGGATCATCGTCGACCTCGGCATCACCTTCGGCGACCAGACCACGCCGGGAGTGGAGATCATCACCCCCGACCCGGCCTATCTGGAGACGATCCGCAAGGACATCCTGGCCATCGTGCTGACCCACGCGCACGAGGACCACATCGGCGGCCTCGGCTGGCTGTGGCCGCGCATCAAGGCGCCGGTCTACGCCACGCCGTTCACCGCCTTCCTGGTGCGCGAGAAGCTGCGTGAGAAGGGCCTGCTGGACAAGGTCTCGATCACCGAAGTTCCGCTGTCGGGCAAGGTGCAGATCGGCCCCTTCGGCATCGACTTCATCAGCCTGACCCACTCGATCCCCGAGCCGAACGGCATGGCGATCACCACGCCGTTGGGCACCATCCTGCATACCGGCGACTGGAAGCTCGACGCCGACCCGGTCCTGGGCGCCCCTACCGACATCGCCAAGCTGCAGCGCATCGGCGACGCGGGCGTGCTGGCCATGGTCTGCGACAGCACCAACGTGTTCCAGGAGGGCGTGGCCGGCTCCGAAGCGGACGTGCGGGTCGCGCTCACAGCCCTGATCCGTTCGCTCAAGGGCAAGGTGGCGGTGGGTTGCTTCGCCTCCAACGTGGCGCGGATGGACAGTGTGATCCGGGCGGCGGAGGCGAGCGGGCGGCGCGTCTGCCTGCTCGGCCGCTCCATGCACCGCATGACCGCGGCGGCCCACTCGGTGGGCATGCTGGAGAATGTCCAGCCCTTCGTGCCCGACACCGAGGCCAAGCATTTCCCCAACGACCACATCCTGTTCCTGTGCACCGGTAGCCAGGGGGAGGAGCGCGCGGCCCTGTCGCGTATCGCCAGCGGCACCCATCCGCACCTGAAGCTCGGCGCCGGCGACAGCGTGGTCTTCTCCTCCCGCGTGATCCCGGGCAACGACATCCCGATCCGCAACCTGCAGAACGGCCTGTCGGACCGGGGCGTGCGCATCTACACCGACCGCGACCACCCGGGCATCCACGTCTCCGGCCACCCCTGCCGCGACGAGCTCTCCCAGATGTACCGTTGGGCGCGGCCCCAGATTGCGGTGCCGACCCACGGCGAGCGCCGCCACCTGATCGAGCACCTGGCCTTCGCCCGCGAGCACGGCGTGCCCGACGCCATCGCGCCCCGCAACGGCGAGGTGATCCGGCTGGCGCCCGGGCGGCCCATGATCATCGAGGAGGTGCCGTCGGGGCGTCTGTTCCTGGACGGCAACGTGCTGACGCCGGAGAACAGCGAGCCCTTGCGCGAGCGTCGCCACGCCGCCGCCAACGGCGTGCTGATGGTTGCGGTGACGCTCGACAAGAAGAACAAGCTCGCCGCCGACGCGGAGGTCCGCGCCATCGGCCTGCCAGCCGACATCGGCGACTCGATGGCCGACCTGCTGGACGACTTGGCCGAAGATGCGGAGGACGCGGTGGAGGACCTGAGCGTCGATGACCGCGGTGACGATGTGGCGGTGCGGAAGGCCGTGGGCCGGGCGCTGAAGCGGGCGTCGCAGCGGATTTGGTCGCGGCGGCCGGTGGTGGAGACGCTGGTCACGCGGCTGTAGGCTGCAGTAAGACGAAACTCTCTGCCGCACTTTGAGGTGTCGGATGACCGAGGTAGAGCCAGGAAGCTCCTTTAAGCGAAACTCTAATTTAGCTTATCGACAGGCAGAAGTAGCTTACCCCTACAAGTGCTGTGTAGTGTGTGGATTGCAGATTGCCCTTGCTGTCGCTCACCTCGATCATGCTGCGGGGAACAATGATCCAGACAATTTGGCCTATCTCTGTCATACCCATCACGTGATGTTCGACTCCGGCCTATACCCCATAGAAGCAATCAAACTCATGATAGCGCATTGGCAAGTTACCAAGGGACTTCCTGACCATGCTCCTAGGATGAAGGATGCTGGGCCGAAGGCGGCGGCTACACGGAAACGGCGTGCTGCGGCCCGAAAGGCTTGGGTCACCCGCCGAGCTACACCAATTTAAGGTCGATGGCTGAAGTGGAGATAGGAGTATATCTATGGTTGGCAAGCTGAACCACGTGGGCGTCGCCACGCCCTCCATCGCGGAGTCCCAGGCCCTCTACCGCGACCTGTTCGGCGCCGCCGACATCACACCGCGCACCGCCCTCCCGGAGCAAGGCGTGTGGGTCAGCTTCGTCAACCTGCCCAACGCCCAGATCGAGCTGATCGAGCCCTACGGCGAGGCCTCCCCCATCCACGCGTTCCTCTCCAAGAACCCCAAGGGCGGTCAGCACCACGTCTGCTTCGAGGTGCCCGACATCCTGGCCGCCCGCGACGAGATGCGGGCCAAGGGTGCAGCAGTGCTTGGGACCGGAGGGCCCCGAACGGGAGCCCATGGCGTGCCGGTGATCTTCCTGCATCCCAAGGACACGGGCGGCGTGCTGGTGGAACTGATGCAGGAACCCGCCGCCGGCCATTGAGTCCCCCGGGCGTCATCACGGCTTGATCCTCGGCGCTGGAGAGCGCGTAAGAACGCCATGGGACCGATCTGGACGATCTCGGTGTACTTCGTGGTGTGGTGGACGGCGCTGTTCGCCATCCTGCCGCTCGGCTCGCGCAGCCATTCGGAAGCCGGCACTCACGTCTCCGACGGCGGCGATCCCGGCGCGCCGGTCAACCCCAACCTGAAGAAGAAGGCGTTCACCACCACCTGGGTCGCCGCCATCATCACCGCCCTGATCTGGGTGGTGATGCAGTACGGCCTGATCCCGATCCCGCAACTGCCGCAGTAGGCGCCGCCCTGGGCGGCGCCTCGCCTACTCGAGCCTCAAAACGAGGCGCCCGGACGATTTCCGTTGGCGGCGTACATGCTACTCGCGACAATCGACCCTGGCGGAGTGATCATCCTCTCGACAGCTGTGATGGTTGTCGTTCGAGTGGCCCGATCGACTTCAGAGCCGCGCGATCATCCGCGCGGCTCTTTTTTCGCCACCAGCTTTCCCTTTGATGCGCAAGGCATGGCGGCTAGAAGTCGGCTCCTCGACTCAGAGCCTCCCAAGGTCACCCATGCGCCTGTCGCGCTACTTCCTGCCCGTGCTGAGGGAGACACCCTCCGAAGCCCAGATCGTCTCCCACCGCCTGATGCTGCGCGCCGGCATGATCCGCCAGGAGGCCGCGGGCATCTACGCCTGGCTGCCGCTGGGCCTGCGGGTGCTGCGCAAGATCGAGCAGATCGTGCGCGAGGAGATGGACCGGGCCGGCGCCATCGAGCTGCTCATGCCGACGCTGCAGCTCGCCGACCTGTGGCGGGAAAGCGGGCGCTATGACGACTACGGCCAGGAGATGCTGCGCATCACCGATCGGCACGAGCGGGAACTGCTCTACGGCCCAACCAACGAGGAGATGATCACCGAGATCTTCCGCGCCTCGGTAAAGTCCTACAAGGACCTGCCGAAGAACCTCTACCACGTGCAGTGGAAGTTCCGCGACGAGCAGCGGCCCCGCTTCGGCGTGATGCGCGGGCGCGAGTTCCTAATGAAGGACGCCTATTCCTTCGACGTGGACGAAGAGGCGGGCCGGCGCAGCTACAACCGCATGTTCGTGGCCTATCTGCGCACCTTCGGCCGCATGGGGCTGAAGGCCATCCCCATGCGGGCGGAGACGGGGCCGATCGGCGGCGACCTCAGCCACGAGTTCATCGTCCTGGCCGAGACCGGCGAGAGCGCGGTCTATTGCGACCAGGCGGTGCTCGACCTGCCGATCCCGCCGGCGGACGTGGACTATGCCGGCGACCTGACGCCGATCCTGGACCAGTGGACCGCCCCCTACGCCGCCACCGAGGACGTCCATGACGCCGCCCGCTTCGAGGCCGAGACGCCGCAGGACCGCCGCATCGCCACCCGGGGCATCGAAGTCGGCCAAGTCTTCTTCTTCGGCGACAAGTATTCCAAGCCCATGCGGGCGGTGGTGGCGACACCGGACGGTGGCGAGACGCCGGTGCAGATGGGCTCCTACGGCGTGGGCGTCTCGCGGCTGCTCGGCGCCATCATAGAGGCCAGCCATGACGAGGCCGGGATCATCTGGCCCGATGCGGTGGCGCCCTTCGGCGTCGCGGTCGTCAACCTGCGCGCGTCTGATCCGGAGGTGAACGCCGCCTGCGAGCAGGCCTACGCCGCCCTCTCCGCCGCCGGCAAGGAGCCTCTGCTGGACGACAGCGACGAGCGTCCCGGCGCCAAGTTCGCCACCATGGACCTGATCGGCCTGCCCTGGCAGCTGGTCATTGGTCCCAAGGGGCTGAAGGACGGGGTGGTGGAGCTGAAGCGCCGGGCGACGGGCGAGAAGCAGAGCCTGCCGTTGGCGGAGGCGCTGAAGGCGTTGGGGGCGTGAGGCGGGGTGCGTTCGCCTCGTCCTTCGACAAGCTCAGGATGAGGCGAAAGGCTGGTGACGCGGGATACTCGAATGGCGGCTTCGCGGACACGCCCGCCATCAGCCTCATCCTGAGCCCGTCGAAGGACGAGGCTGACGCAGGACGCCCACCCTCATGACCGACGCCCCGCCCTTCGGCCTGTGGGAACGCACGCTCGCCTACCGATACCTCCGGGCCAAGCGCAAGGAGGGCGGGGTGGCGCTGGTCTCCATCATCTCCTTCGTCGGAATATTGCTGGCGGTGGCCACGCTCATCATCGTCATGAGCGTGATGAACGGCTTCCGCACCGAGCTGGTCGGCCGGATGCTGGGCTTCAACGGCGACGCCTTTGTCACGGGCCCGGCCATCAACGGCCCCGGCCGGCCGGCTCTGCTGCAACGCCTGCGCGCCATCCCCGGCGTCACCCAGGTGCTGCCGGTGGTGGAGGCCCAGGCTCTGGTGCAGGGGCCCGACCAGGTCTCCGGCGCCATCGTGCGGGGCATCACCGCGCCGGACCTGAAGGCCACCACCATCGTGTCGGGCAATGTGAAGACCGGCTCGCTCAACGGCTTCGGCGACGGTGACTACGGCGGCGACCTGATTCTGGCCGGCTCGCGCCTCGGGGAGCAGATAGGGGTCAAGCCGGGCGACAGCCTGACGCTGATCTCGCCGAACGGCGCCGACACCGCCTTCGGCTCCGCCCCCAACCGCAAGGTCTACACCGTCGATGGCCTCTTCACCGTAGGCATGAGCGAGTACGACCAGAGCTTCATCTACATGCCGCTGCCTCAGGCCCAGCTGTTCTTCGGGCGCGGCGATACGGTGGACACCATCGAGGTGAACATCGACAACCCCGACCATATCGAGCGCATCCGGCCCCAGATCGAGCAGGCCGCCGGCCCTGCGGCCATCGTCACCGACTGGCGAGACCGCAACAAGAGCTACTTCAACGCGCTTGAGGTCGAGCGCGCGGTGATGCGGCTGATCCTGATGCTGATCGTGGCGATCGCGGTGATGAACATCATCTCAGGCCTGGTCATGCTGGTGAAGAACAAGGGGCGCGACATCGCCATCCTTCGCACCATGGGCGCCAGCCAGGGCTCGATCCTGCGGGTCTTCTTCCTGTGCGGGGTGCTGATCGGCACCTCGGCCACGGTGGTGGGCCTGGTGCTGGGCTCGCTGTTCTGCATCTTCATCGACCCGATCCAGTCGCTGGTGGAGGCGATCACCCACCGTTCGCTGTTCAGCGCCGACACTTATTTCCTCTCCCGCATACCTGCCCGGATCGACTGGAGCGAGGTGGCGCTGGTGATCTTCTGGTCGCTGCTGATGAGCTTCATCGCCACCCTGCCGCCGGCCTGGCGCGCCTCGCGCCTCGATCCGGTGGAGGCGCTGCGGTATGAGTGAGACGCCGCCGGTCCTCTCGCTTCGCGGCGTCACCCGCACCTACACCACCGGCGCCGGGCGCGACCTGACGGTGCTGAAGGGCGTGGACATCGATGTGCACGCCGGTGAGATCGTCGGCCTGATCGGGCCGTCCGGCTCGGGCAAGTCGAGCCTGCTGCACGCCGCGGGCCTGCTGGAGCACCCCACCGCCGGCCAGGTCGCCGTCACCGGTGTGGACTGCACTCATTTGAACGACCGGGCGCGCTCGCGCCTGCGGCTGGGCGCGATCGGCTTCGTCTACCAGTTCCACCACCTGCTGGCGGAGTTCACCGCGCTCGACAACATCGCGCTCCCTCAGATGATCAACGGCGCGCGCCGCCCCGCCGCCCGGGAGCGGGCGCGGGAGCTCCTGACCCAGCTAGGCCTCGGCGACCGGCTGGACCACCAGCCGGCCCAGCTCTCCGGCGGCGAGCAGCAGCGGGTGGCCATCGCCCGCGCGCTCGCCAACCAGCCGCGCCTGCTCCTGGCCGATGAGCCCACCGGGAACCTGGACCCGACCACCTCGGGCGCGGTGTTCCAGAGCCTGTTCGACCTGGCGCGGCTGCGCGGCGTGGCGTGTCTGATCGCCACCCACAACCTGCATCTGGCCGACTTCATGGACCGGGTGTTCGCGCTGGAGGACGGACGGCTGGTGGAGCAGCGCCGCGCATGACCGGCTTCATGTTCGCCACGGGCGTGGAGAACAGCGCGCCGGTGGTCGCCAGCGGCAAGCGGCTGGATGAGCTTGAGGCCTGCGGTCACTACGCCCGCTGGCGCGAGGACTTCGACTGCGTGCAGGAGCTCGGCCTGCAGTACCTCCGCTACGGCCCGCAGCTGTTCTCCACCTTCCAGGGCGAGGGCCGCTACGACTGGAGCTTCGCCGACGAGACCTTCGGCGAGCTGAGGCGGCGCGGGATCACCCCCATCGCCGATCTGTGCCACTTCGGCGTGCCGGACTGGATCGGCGACTTCCAGAACCCGGACTTCCCGCGTCTGTTCGAGGGCTATGCGCGGGCGTTCGCGCAGCGCTACCCCTGGGTGCAGCTCTTCACGCCGGTGAACGAGATGTACATCTGCGCCAAGTTCTCGGCCCTCACCGGCTGGTGGAACGAGCAACTGACCGGCGACCGCAGCTTCGTCACCGCGCTGAAGCACATGGTGCGCGCCAACGTCTTGGCCATGCGCGCGATCCTGGAGGCGCGCCCCGACGCCATCTTCGTGCAGAGCGAGTCCTCGGAGCACTACCACGCGGTGCTGCCGTCGGCGATCGAGCGCCAGGACTTCCACAACCGCCACCGCTTCCTGTCGCTGGACCTGAACTATGGCCACCAGGTGGATGCGGGCATGTACCAGTACCTGCTCGACAACGGCATGACGTGGGAGGAGTACGACTTCTTCCAACACAATACGACCAAGTCCCGCTGCATCGTCGGCAACGACTACTACCCCGTCTCCGAGCAGTGGGTGCTGCCGGACGGGAGCCTGGAGAGTGCGCCGGACGTGCTGGGCTACAGCGAGATCACTCGCCAGTACTTCGACCGCTACCGGCTTCCGGTCATGCACACCGAGACCAACTTCGCCGAGGCCGGCGACGGCGCGGCGGTCCGCTGGCTCCGCAAGGAATTCGCCAACGTGCTCCGCGTGCGCGAGGCGGGCGTGCCGATCCTGGGCTTCACCTGGTACTCGATCACCGACCAGGTGGACTGGGGCATCATGCTGCGCGAGGCGAGGGGCGTGGTGAACGCCCTGGGGTTGTTCGACCTGAACCGGAAGATCAGGCCGGCGGGGCAGGCCTACAAGGAACTGGTGGCGGGGTGGCGAGAGCTAACGCCGGTGCAGACGGGCGTGCTGAAGATGGCGACGGGGTGACCGCGCGCCCTGCAGGATGTGGTGACTGCCAGCTCCAACCCAGGATGGGGGCGGTTTTTTGAGCTTTCTAAGCCGGGCAGATCGGACGAGGAAAGTCGCCCTTGACTGCCTGGTCCAGCAAGGAGACAAACCTTGAGGTGTCTGCAAAATAATTTGGATAGGCACGGTACAGGGCAGAAAGAGAGTCAACTGAGAGCAGAACGACTTGAACATCGTCTTCTTCTACTAATTCTGACTCGATCCGGTCACGCCACAGATTAGCAGTTCTAGACTGCTTAGGTCCGAATGATTGCAATCTGACGTTTTGATTTTTAATGTCGAGTCTAAGCACAAAAAACTTGTACTCGCGCATGTCACGAACGCCCTCTAGAGTAGCTTTATACGCACCCAGAGTATTCTTTACCCTTAAGAGGTCTGATAGCTCTCGTATTTCACTCACCGGTTCATCTCTATTTTGCGGTGTACCTTCGACTGTGACACAACCTTCGATCGACGCAATTGCTGCACTCATCAGCGCAAAAAATCGTCTCCAATCCCTTTCTCCACGGTTAGACTTTATCGCTTGTTTTGTAAAAAGATCGACGGTCTCTACCGCTGTTGCCCAGGCGTGTTGTAGTTCCGTTCGAAGCTGCACCTCAATCCTAAGCCCATCGTAGCAAGCAGTTTTATCTTTACCCTTAAAGCTATAAACTAAGCGCAATGATCTATATCCATCCGGCTTAGGTTCGTTCATATAGTCATTCACTTTGTGGAGCGTGTGCGCAAATATGCTTTTATCATATCGATCGCGCATATTTTGCAGAGAGTTAATAGAGGAGAGAACTGCTCTACATCCTCCAATATCCTGCATCTGCACAAGTCGCATTGTGTCCTTGTATACCAGCTTGCGGTGTATAGACTCAATTCTCTTGATCCTTTGAGCTACTGTCACCTCAGCCTCTACGTGACGAACCTTCCGTCTGAGGTCGATCTGCATAGCGTTCAGCGGAAAGCTGTGTGCTGAACGCCACCTGTTAACGAGGTCGTAGTCTGGGCCGGCAGGAAGCGGCAATGGAGACGTCCGCAATGAGCGGGCAGCAACATTAACTGCTTTTATGTCAGTGGGAGGGGTGGTCCAGTTCGCCATAACGTCATTGCCACTAGCCAATCGCGGCCTAATGGAACTGATGTTATCACTCCAGTCAACGCTTGGGTATGCCATCTAGATGTCGCCCAATCCGGGGCAGACCATAGCGGCAGCTGCCAGCTGGTGTGGCGTGGATAGTTGGGTCTGGACCGGCCAAAATTGGAGGTCGGCGTGCGATCCTTAACTTTGTCAAGTTAGCGCCATCCTGGCTTACGGATTGCTAGAACAAAAAGGCCGCTCGCCGCCGCTCAGCCCTTGATCGGCGCGGCGACATGGATGTGCAGTTCCTTCAGCTGGGCGTCGCTGACGGGGGCGGGGGCTTGCATCATCAGGTCCTGGGCCTGCTGGTTCAGGGGGAAGGCGATGACTTCGCGGATGCTGGCGGCTCCGGCCAGCAGCATGACGATGCGGTCCACGCCCGGCGCGATGCCGCCGTGGGGGGGCGCGCCGTAGCGGAAGGCGTTCAGCATGCCGCCGAAGCGAGCCTCGACTTCGCTCGCAGGATAGCCGGCGACCTCGAAGGCCTTGAGCATGATCTCGGGCTTGTGGTTCCGGATCGCACCGGAAGACAGCTCCACCCCGTTGCAGACGATGTCGTACTGATAGGCCAGGATGTCGAGCGGGTCCTGGGAATCCAGCGCCGACATCTCGCCCTGCGGCATGGAGAAGGGGTTGTGGGAGAAGTCGATTTTCTTGTCGTCTTCGTTCCACTCGTACATGGGGAAGTCGACGATCCAGCAGAACTTGAACTGGTCCTCGTCCACAAGACCGAGATCGGTGCCGACCTTGGTGCGCGCCAGGCCTGCGAACCGGTAGAAGGCGTCCGGCTCGCCCGCGGCGAAGAACACCGCGTCGCCGGCTCTGAGGTCCAGCTGGGCGCGCAGCGCCTCGGTGCGCTCGGGGCCGAGGTTCTTGGCCACGGGCCCTGCGCCGGCGTCCTCGCCTTCACGCCAGAAGATGTAGGCCAGGCCCGGCTGGTCCTCGCCCTTGGCCCAGTCGTTCATGCGGTCGCAGAAGGCGCGCGATCCGCCGCCGGGGGCCGGGATGGCCCAGATCTCCGCCTTCGCGTTCTCCAGGATGCGGGCGAAGACGCCGAAGCCGCCGCCGCGAAAATGCTCCGACACCTCGGCCATCTCGATGGGGTTGCGCAGGTCCGGCTTGTCGGAGCCGTACTTGCGCACCGCCTCGCGGAAGGGGATGTGCGGGAAGGGGCCGACGGTGGCGCGCTTGCCTTGGCCGAATTCCTCGAACACGCCGCGCATCACCGGCTCGATCACGTCGAACACGTCCTGCTGGGTGACGAAGCTCATCTCCATGTCGAGCTGGTAGAACTCGCCGGGCGAACGGTCGGCCCGGGCCGCCTCGTCCCGGAAGCAGGGTGCGATCTGGAAGTAGCGGTCGAAGCCCGAGACCATCAGCAGCTGCTTGAACTGCTGGGGCGCCTGGGGCAGGGCGTAGAACTGGCCCGGATAGAGCCGTGACGGCACCAGGTAGTCGCGCGCGCCTTCGGGCGAGGAGGCGGTGAGGATGGGCGTCTGGAACTCGGTGAAGCCCTGCTCGATCATGCGGCGGCGCAGGCTCGCGATCACCTGGGAGCGCAGCACGATGCTTCGATGTAGCGTTTCGCGGCGCAGGTCGAGGTAGCGGTACTTCAGCCGCAGCTCCTCGGGGTAGTCCGGCTCGCCGAACACCGGCACCGGCAGCTCGGCGGCCTCGGAGAGCACCTCCAAGGCGGTGACGCGAATCTCGATCTCGCCGGTCGGCAAGCTGGGGTTCACCGTCTCGGGCGTGCGCGCCACCACCTCGCCGTCGACCCGGATCACACTCTCCGCCCGCGTGCGTTCGGCGGCGGCAAAACCGGGCGTCGTGGGCGACAGCACCAGCTGGGTGACACCGTAATGGTCGCGCAGGTCGATGAACATCAGCCCGCCGTGGTCGCGCTTCCTGTGCACCCAGCCGGACAGGCGCACGGCGCGCCCCACGTCGGAGGCGCGGAGCGCACCGCAGGTGTCGGTACGATAGGCGTGCATGGCGGGGCTTTCGGCGGCCCCGGGGCTATGGCGCGACCGAGGGCGGATCAGGATACGAAGGCGGGGAAGGGCCATGGGGCCTCCACCATGTCAAGCTTGCCCCCATCGCGGGTGACGCCTCCGCGGCCCTCTGCTAGGCTCGCTGCATGTGCGAAACCGGAGCCCCTGCGTGTCGGCTCAGCTGCGCCTGAGCTTGGAGCGCGCGCCCGACCATGCGCGGGCCGCCTTCGTCGTTTCCGACTCCAACGCTTTGGCCGTGCAGACGCTGGACAGCTGGCCGGACTGGCGAGGTGGAGCTTTGACACTGGTCGGACCTCTTGGCTCGGGCAAGACCCACCTCGCAGCGATCTGGGCTGAGCGCGTAGGCGCGGCGGCCTTTCCGGTGGACGGCGTGGACATGGTGGGCGAGGGCCCGGTTCTGGTCGAGGACGCCGAGGGCCGCCTGCCCGACGAGACCCTGTTCCACCTCCTGAACGTCTCGGCGCGCCCGGGCGGCGGCCTGCTGCTCACCTCCCGCGTCGCTCCGAGCCTTTGGCCCGTGCGCCTGCCCGACCTCCGCTCGCGCCTGAACGCCCTGCCGACCGCACGGATCGAGGAGCCGGACGACACGGTGTTGGGCGCCATGCTCGACAAGTTCTTCTTCGAGCGGAACATCCGCCCGAGCGCGGAGCTTCTCGCCTACCTCGTCCGGCGCATCGAGCGCTCGGCCCAGAGCGCCCAGTCGGTTGTCGCGCGCCTGGACGAGGCGGCCGACGCCACCGGCCGCCGGGTCTCCCGCAGCCTGGCGCGCCTGATGCTCGGCGAGGAACAGGTCGAGGCCGTCCCATGAGGCGGCTTCAGTTCATGAAAGGGTCGCGTCAAGCGGCATAAATGCTTTGGATATGAGCGAGATCGTCCACCTGGAGCCCGAGGCGGCGCCTGCGCCGCCGGCGCCGAAGTCGGCTGAGCCGCGGCTCGACGTCGCCCTGCTGAATTCTACAGAGCGCTTCTTCAACCGCGAACTCTCTTGGCTGCGCTTCAACGAGCGGGTGCTGGAGGAGAGCGAGACCAAGCGCCATCCGCTGTTGGAGCGACTGCGGTTCCTCTCCATCTCGGCCAGCAACCTGGACGAGTTCTACATGGTGCGCATCGCGGGCCTTAAGGGTCAGGTGCGCGAGGGCGTGCGGGTGGTGAGCCAGGATGGGCTGACCCCCTCCGAACAGCTCACCCGCGTCAGCGCCGCCGCCACCGAGCTGATGAGCGCCCA
This sequence comes from Caulobacter sp. S45, assembly GCF_903642205.1. Taxonomy (GTDB): domain Bacteria; phylum Pseudomonadota; class Alphaproteobacteria; order Caulobacterales; family Caulobacteraceae; genus CAHJWH01. The sequence goes on from NZ_CAHJWH010000004.1 coordinate 13,587, forward strand.
GAGCCGCATCTGGCGCACGCTCCGGGGCGAACTCGCCCGCGAGCGGCTGCACGTGGTGGAGCTGGGCGGGATTACGCCGGCTGACCGGGAGGGGCTGGAGCCGGTCTTTTCCACCCAGCTCTTCCCTGTGCTCACGCCGCTGGCCATCGATCCGGCGCACCCCTTCCCCTTCCTGCCGAACCTTGCCTTCGCCCTCGCCTTGAAGCTGAAGCGGGCCAGCGACGGCAAGACCTTTTTCGCGCTCGTGCCCATGCCGAACCAGGTGCGCCGCTTCTGGCAGCTGAAGCACGGCGAGGCGCGCAAGTCCCCACGTGCGGAGCGCCGTTTCGTGCCGCTGGAGACCCTGGTGGCCCTGTTCCTGGATCGCCTGTTCCCGGAATGCGAGGTCCAGGCCCAAGGCGTCTTCCAGATCATCCGCGATAGCGACGTGGAGTTGGAGGAGGAGGCCGAGGACCTGGTGCGCGAGTTCGAGGCCCTGCTGCGCCAGCGCCGCCGGGGCTCGGTGGTGCGGATCGCGCTGGAGGCATCCATGCCGCAGGAGCTGCAGGACCTGATCCTGCGCAACCTCCAGTGCCATCCGGAGGAGGTGGTGGTGACCGAGGGCCTGCTTGGCCTCTCCCAGCTGTCCGAGCTCATCCCCGCCGGGCGCGCCGACCTGAAGTTCACGCCCTACGAGCCCCGCTTCCCCGAACGCGTCCTGGAGCACGGCGGCGACTGCTTTGCGGCCATCACCGAAAAGGACATCCTGGTCCACCACCCCTACGAGAGCTTCGATGCCGTGGTGCAGTTCCTGCGCCAGGCCGCGGCCGACCCCAACGTGCTGGCCATTAAGCAGACGCTCTACCGGACCTCGTCTGACAGCCCCATCGTCGCCGCCCTGATCGACGCCGCCGACCGCGGAAAGAACGTGACCGCGCTGGTGGAGATCAAGGCCCGCTTCGACGAGGCCAACAACCTGAAGTGGGCGCGCGACCTGGAGCGCGCAGGCGTCCACGTCGTCTTCGGCTTCATCGAGTACAAGACCCACGCCAAGATCAGCATCGTGGTGCGGCGCGAAGGCGAGGCCCTGCAGACCTACTGTCACTTCGGCACCGGCAACTACCACCCGATCACCGCGCGTGTTTACACCGACCTGTCGCTGTTCACCTGTGACCCCGCCATGGCGCGAGACGCCAGCAAGATCTTCAACTTCATTACCGGCTATGCGCGCCCCGAGGGGCTGGAGAAGCTCGCCATCTCGCCCATCAGCCTGAAGGCCTCCCTGTTGGCCCAGATCGCGGCCGAGGCCGAGAACGCCAGGTGCGGCAAGCCCGCGGTGATCTGGGCCAAGCTGAACTCGCTGGTGGATCGCGAGATTATCGATGCGCTTTACGTCGCCAGTCAGGAAGGGGTGCGGATCGACCTGGTGGTGCGCGGCATCTGCTGCCTGCGCCCCGGTGTGCCGGGCTTGTCGGAGAACATCCACGTCAAGAGCATAGTCGGCCGCTTCCTGGAGCACGGCCGCGTCGTCTGCTTCGCGAATGGCCGGCCCATGCCTAGCCCAGAGGCGCGGGTCTTCATCTCCTCGGCGGACTGGATGCCGAGGAACCTGGACCGTCGGATCGAGACGCTCGTGCCCGTGGAGAACCCGACCGTCCACCAGCAGGTGCTGAACCAGATCATGGTCGCCAACCTGAACGACGAGGCCCAGACTTGGCTTCTGGGCTCCGATGGCGCCTACAAGCGCTACGACACCGCGGGCGTGCGCAAGCCCTTTTCCGCCCACGACTACTTCATGACCAACCCCAGTCTCTCGGGTCGCGGGAAGAACGGAAAAATCCTGCCGCGGGCGTTCGACCACGTAGGACCACGGCGATAGGATGCTTCGCCGCTGGGATGTCCGCTTTGGATCGAGCGGCGAAGACGTCCTCATCTCCACCTGCGCAGCGTGGGTAGGGAGCCGCGCGCAGCCTGGTGAGGAAGGCGTCGCCGCCGCTGCCGCTGCCTCGACAAGCTGGCGAGTGCAGCAGCTGCAACGCCCCCGCCGTCACGGTGCTTCGCGCGCCGCTCCCCCCGCTCTGCAGGGGAGGAGACAAACGGCCCTGCAGGCGAGACGCCGCGCGTGATCTCGTCCGACGAGCGCGCCACACGCGACGTCGCCGTGATCGACGTCGGCTCCAACTCCGTGCGTCTGGTGCTCTACCGGCTGGAGGGCCGGGCGATCTGGCAGGTCTATAACGAGAAGGTGCTGGCGGGCCTTGGCCGCGATCTCGCCGAGACCGGGCGGCTAGCGCCAGAGGGCGTGGTCGCCGCCATGGCGGCGCTCCGACGATTTCGCGCCGTGCTGGATGGCGCAGGCCTGGCCCAGGTGTTCTGCGCCGCCACCGCCGCGGTGCGTGAGGCGCGCGATGGCCGGGTCTTCGTGGATCGCGTGCGCGCCGAGACCGGCTTGGTCATCCGCGTGCTTTCCGGCGAGGAGGAGGCGCACTGTTCTGCGCTCGGCGTCATCGCAGGCCAGCCGACCGCGGAGGGCGTGGTGGGCGATCTCGGCGGCTCGAGCCTGGAGCTGGTGCGTATCACCGATGGGCGACCGGGCTCGGGGACCACCCTGCCGCTCGGTCCTTTCGCGCTCGGAGCGCCCGGCCCGATCGACGCACCGGCGCTCAGCCGCACCATCCGCACGCGCTTGGCGGGAGCGGCTCCCGCCTACTCCGCCGCCTGCCTGCATGCGGTGGGCGGCGCCTGGCGCAACATCGCGCTGATCCACATGGACGCCACCCGCTATCCCCTGCGCATCGTGCATCAGTACGAGATGACCGGGCGCGAGGCGCTGGAGGCGGCCCGCTTCGTGGCCCAGCAGTCGCGCGCCTCGCTGGAGCGAATGCCGGGCGTCACCAGGAAGCGGGCGGAGACGCTGCCCTACGCCGCGCTCGTCCTTGAGGCCATGGTGGACACGCTGGGCTTTGCGCGCATCTCCTTTTCAGCCTTCGGCTTGCGTGAGGGCCTGCTGCTGGACGCCATTCCGGCCGACATCCGCGGGCGCGACCCCTTGGTGGAGGGTTGCGCCGCCATCGGCGTGCGCCAGGGGGCGGCCGAGCACCTGGGGCCGGTGCTGCACGCCTGGCTTGAGCCCATGTGGGCGAGCTTGCCGCCGCTGTTCGAGGCCGGACGCGACGCGGTGCTGCTGGCGGCGGCCTGCCGGCTGGCCGACATGGGGGCGCGCCTGCACCCCGATCATCGTGCCGATTTGGCCCTCGACCAGGTGCTGCGCGCGCCCACGCCGGGCCAGACCCATGCGGAGCGCGCCTATCTGGCCGCCGCCGTCTTCTCGCGCTTCACGGCGGCCCAGCCATCGCATCCCTGGCTGGAGCGGTTGCTGTCGCCTGAGCGGGTTCGGCGGGCCCGCGTGCTTGGCGCCGCCATCCGGCTCGGCTGCGACCTGTCGGGCCGCAGCGCGGGCCTGCTGTCCCAGTCCCGCTTGGCGCTGGATGGCCTCGGCCTGCTGCTCAGCGTTGAGAAGGGCGCGCAGGACCTGACGCTGGGCGAACAGACCCGCAAGCGCCTGGCCAGCGTAGCCGGCGTGCTCCAGGTCGAGCCCCGCATTGAGGTGGTCTGAGCCGGTCAGAAGCCCCGGGGCGACGGAGGCGCGGGCGGCGCAGGCGGGCTGGGCGGCGCCGGCGGCCGGCTCACCACGAGGTGCATGTGGCCCGGACGGCATCCGCCGCCATGCAGGCCGGCCGGCAGACGCACGTGCGGGTCGGTGCAGGCGTCGTCGAGCTGGTCCTGGCTCAGGCCCCGCACCTGCGACCAGTCCGTGCCGCGCATGTCGGCGCCGGTCAGTTCGGCGTTGTGGAAGTCCGCCCCGGTCAGGTCCGTCCCGCCGAAGCCGACGCCCTGCAGCTCCGCGTTGCGGAAGCTGGCGTGCGCGAAGCGGCCGCCCTTCAGCACCGCGCCCTGCATCTCAGCCGCGGTGAAGTCGGCGCCCTGCGCACTTACGCCTGACAGGTTGGCGCCCTGGAGTTCCGCGCCCTTCAGCTGGGCGCCTGTCAGATTCGCCCGGCTGAAGTTGGCGCCTTGCCCCTCAAGCCCGCTCATAAGGGCGTTGTTGAAGGCCGACCCCTCAAAGTCCGATCCCAGCACCCTGCCCCCCTGGAGGTTGGCCCGGCTGAAGTCCGACCAGGAGAAGTCGGAACCGACCACCGAGGCGCCGCGCAGGTCCGCGCCGACCAGGGCCGAATGGTCGAAGTCGGCGCCGGCGAAGGTCGCGCCGACAAGCTGGCGGCCTGAGAACTGGCAGCGCTGGCAGGAGCCGCCGAGCGCCACCCGGCGCGCCACGTCCTTGTCGGCGGCATGAACGCCGCTGCCAGCCCCCAGCAGCGCCAAAGCAGATAGTAAGACTAGGGTACTCTGCCGCATTGACCTGATACTCCGGGCCCAGCACACCCGGCCGGTTGGAGCAGATGTGGGGCGAGGGGACCCCGGCCGCCACTTAATTCGTGGTAATCAAGCCTGCCGCCTCAACGGCAGAGCGGCAGGTGAAGGCCGGGCGGTGCGGTGGTCGCGGCATCGCCGCAGGCCAGGGCCAGCTGGCTCTGGGTCAAGCCCACCGCCCGGTCCATCTCCGCGCCGGAGAAGTTAGCCCCCGCCAGGTGCGCGCCGCGGAAATTGGCGCCCTGCAGGTAGGTCCCGACCAGGCTGGCGTTGACAAGGTTGGCCCCGGCGAAGTTCGAACCGCCCAGCACCGCGCCGTAGGCGTTCAGGTCGCGAAGGTCGGAGCCGGCGAAATCTGTGTGGGTGATCTCGGCGGTGGACATGTCGGCTTGGCGCAGGCGCGCCCCGGCGAAGTCGCGGCCCTTCATCTGCACGTTGGAGAAGTCGGCCTGGAACAGGTTGCAGCGCGGGCAGCTCGCGCCGGCCTTGGCATGCTCGATCTGCACCGGACTCTGGGCGAAGGCCGGGACGGCGGCGAAGACCAGCACCGCGGCGAGGGCGAAGGCGGAATGTCTCATCTTGGCGCAGGTCCACGCATTGCGGCGATCCGACCTCTAAGCGTGCAAGCTTAAGACCGCGTGTCTCCGTCTTCTCGCAAGGAAGGAGATCACGCCCCCAGGATCCAGCCTTCTTCCCGCTCCACCTGCTCGCGGAGCGCCTCGTCGGCGTCGCGCGGGGCGGCGAACGCCGCGCCCAGCCGGCCTTGCTCGTCCATCTTGGCGAAGTGTTCGCAAAGGGTGCGCACCTGGGCGCGGTCGGCGATCTCGCCGGGTTCTGGCTTGGCGGGAACCAGGGCGGGATAGACCTCGGCCACGACAGCCTCCAGCGGATGCACGTCCAGAGGGGTCAGCTCGCGCCAGCCGATCTGGAACGGCCAGACCTGCGCCTTGTCGCTCATCGCCCCAAGGTAGCGGCGCACGGCCGGAACGCCCACCAGGGTCTGGCTGCCCACCGTACCGTTGCCGAACAGCTGCCACACGCTCTTGGCCGCCGCCTTGCCGACGCCCTGGGTGGCGATCTCCGCCTGGCGCAGGTTGGCCAGGGGGAAGTCGGCCGGTATGGTCGGCTTGGTGGAGGTGAGCCAGCGCTGGGTGTCCTTGGGCGGCGCGCCCCAGAACGGCCAGGGCTGGTCGGTCATCAGCCGGTTGATCTTGGCGGCCACGGCGAAGCGGTTGTTGGTGTTGTCCGCCTTGTCCACCACGTTTGTGGCCAGGAAGGCCCACATAGCCTCCCAGGTGGGCGCCTTCAGCTTCAGCATTTCGGCGGTCCCCGCCGGGTAGCCGAGGGAGAAGTCGAAGCCGATCAGCGACTTGTCGTTGCGCCGCCGCAGGTCGGCCATGACTTCCAGCAGCTGCTTCTCCGCCGCGGCTCGGGTGGGCGGGTTGAAGGCCTCGAAGGTGGGGCGGAAGCGGATGTCGCGCTTCAGCACCCCGATCCAGATCGAATCCTTGCCGGTCTTGGGCGAGCCCGCGGCGCTCCAGTCCACCATGACATAGGCGTTGAACAGGCGGGTCACTGGAGTAGTCCTCGTGGTCGGCGCGAACTCGGCGCGCCCGGCTTCTAGCTGCATCAGGCGACGGGATGAAGGCCGGCGCGGCGAGTTGGGGGACAAAGCCCCTGACCGACGCTAGAAGGCGGCGCTCCGGATGGAGCCGCCAGGGCTGAGTTCAATGACCGATCTAAAGGCCGGCGTCGTCGGCGCCGGCGTCTTCGCCGGCTTTCATGCCCGCAAGTACGTCAGCCTGCGCGAGGTGACGCTGGCCGGCGTCTATGACCCCGACACCGCGCGGGCGCGGGCGCTCGCCGCCGACCTCGGCGTACGCGCGTTCGACACCCTGCAGGACCTGCTGGACGCCTGCCAAATGGTGACGGTCGCCAGCCCCGCCTCGACCCACGCCGAGGTGGCGGAGCAGGCCGTCGCCGCCGGCCGCCATGTCTATGTGGAGAAGCCGCTCGCCCGCACGCTCGAAGCTGGCGCAGCGCTGGTGGAGCACGCCGCCCTGCGCCGCCTGGTGCTCGCCTGCGGCCACCAGGAGCGGGTGGCGTTCGCCGCCATGGGCCTGCTCGACACGCCCGAGCCGCCGCGCCGGCTGGAGTCGGTGCGCCGTGGCCTTCCAGGTCCCCGCTCGCGCGATGTCTCCTGCGTCCTGGACCTGATGATCCACGACCTGGATCTGGCCCTCCAGCTCGCCGGCGACGACATCCTGTCGGTTACAGCGTCTGGCGAGTTCGACGAGGTGCGCGCCGAAATCGTCTTTCGCGGCGGCCTGCGTGCAGTCCTGCAGGCGTCGCGCATCGCCAGCGCCCGCGAGCGCACCATGCACCTGCAATACTCGTCCGGCGCGGTGGCCGTGGACTTCCTCACCCCGTCCTTCGCCAACTCCGCTCCCTTCGCCCTCGACCCGCTGTTCGCCGTCTCGCCGGAAGGCCGCGATCCGCTAGGCGCGAGCGTCGGCGGCTTTCTGTCGGCGGTGCAGGGCAGGACACGGCGACCGGTCGTCACCGGGGAGGAGGGGTTGGCCGCCCTGGCCCTGGCCCTTAGCGTTGAGCGAGCCGCCGGTCTTCAGGCCGGCTTGGTCTGAACGCAGACGCCAGCCGTCGCCTCGTCCAGGGCCTGTCGAAGGCCGAGGCGGCTGACTGCGGCGGAGCGGCGCCGTCCTTCGGCAGGCTCAGGAGGAGGCCGGATGGAACGTGCGCGATCCAGCTCCACCGCTGACCCGTTGCGCCATGGCCCGGCCGCTGGTACATCCCCGCCCTCGGCCATAACCGAGTGCGCCGGCGGCTTGTCGTCTCCGGCGTCCTCGGCATTGGCGGAGGTCGGCGCTCCCACCGGGCTTCGGCCGGCTTAGGAGTGTAGCTCAGCTGGTAGAGCATCGGTCTCCAAAACCGAGGGTCGTGGGTTCGAGTCCCCCCACTCCTGCCATCTTGTCCATCCCACCTGCGGCGCTGACGTTTCTGCGACGCGGGCCCATATGGGGGTCTCGATCCCCTCTCGAGCGTAGGATTTGCGAGCCGTCCGATGGCTAAGGATCAAGGCGTGAAGACGCCGGCCAAGACGCCGGCCCCCAAAGCTCGGGCGACCGCCGTCGCCAAGCCGGCCGTCCCTGCGCCTGCGGCGGCCAAGGTCGTGCCCGCCGCCCCCAAGACGCGCACCAGCCCTCAGCAGTTCTGGCGGGAGGTGCAGGTGGAGGGCCGCAAGGTCACCTGGACGCCTTGGAAGGAGACCTGGATCACCTCGGTGATGGTGGCCATCATGGTGGTGATCACCGCGATCTTCTTCTCCGTCGTGGACGGATCGCTCAACTTCCTGATGCAGCAGTTCCTCCGGCTCGCGAGCTGAGGACTTAAGAAACATGACCAGCACAACGACCGCCGCCCCGCACCTGCCTCCGGGTCCTCCGACCAACCCGCACCACAAGTGGTACATCGTCCACGCCTACTCCAACTTCGAGAAGAAGGTGGCCGAGGCGATCCGGGACCAGGCCAAGCAGCAGGGGATCGGGGATCATTTTTCCGAGATCGTGGTCCCCACCGAGGACGTGGTGGAGATCCGGCGGGGCCGGAAGTTCAACTCCGAGCGCAAGTTCTTCCCCGGCTACGTGCTGGTGCGCATGGAGCTGTCGGACGAAGCCTATGTGCTGGTTAAGAACACCCCCAAGGTGACCGGCTTCCTGGGCTCCCAGTCCAAGCCCGCGCCGGTCTCCGAGAAGGAGGTGCAGCGCATCCTGGGCGCGGTGGAGGAGGGGGTGGAGCGGCCGAAGCCCACCATCCGCTTCGACATCGGCGAGCAGGTCCGTGTCACCGACGGCCCGTTCCAGAGCTTCGTCGGCTCGGTGGAGCAGGTGGACGAGGACCGTGCGCGGTTGCGCGTCACCGTCTCCATCTTCGGCCGCGCCACGCCGGTCGAACTCGAATACGGCCAGGTGGAGAAGGGCGCGGGCTGAGCCCCGCTCCACCATCTGACCGGAGCGACGGAATCATCCGCCGCAAACCCGTGGGAGGGGCGTCACCCCGCACCACGGCTCACTGGCGGGGCTAATCCCGCGCAAGCCAGGAGGAGATCATGGCTAAGAAGATACTGGGCTACGTCAAACTGCAGGTGAAGGCCGGCTCCGCCACGCCCTCGCCGCCGATCGGGCCGGCGCTCGGCCAGCGCGGCGTGAACATCATGGGCTTCTGCAAGGAGTTCAACGCGCGCACGGCCGAGATGGAGAAGGGCACGCCCCTTCCCACCGTCATCACCGTCTACCAGGACAAGTCGTTCACCTTCGTCACCAAGACGCCGCCGGCGACCTTCTTTCTGAAGCAGGTCACGGGGCTGAAGTCCGGCGCCAAGAACACCGGCAAGGAAGTGGTCGGCAAGGTCACCCGCGCCCAGTGCCGCGACATCGCCGAGAAGAAGATGAAGGACCTCAACGCCGCCGACATGGACGCCGCCTCCAAGATCATCGAGGGCTCGGCGCGGTCCATGGGCCTGGAAGTGGTGGACTGACATGGCCAAGCAAGTTCAAGCCAAGCTGACCAAGCGCGAACAGGGCTGGACCGTGGAGCGCGACAAGCTCCATGGCGTGGAGGAGGCCATCACCGCAGTGAAGGCCAACGCCCGGGCCAAGTTCGACGAGTCGGTGGAGATCAGCGTCAACCTCGGCGTCGATCCCCGCCATGCGGACCAGCAGGTCCGCGGCGTCGTCAACCTGCCCTCGGGCACCGGCCGTGACGTCCGCGTCGCCGTCTTCGCCCGCGCCAACAAGGCGTCCGAGGCCACCGCGGCGGGCGCCGACGTGGTTGGCGCTGAGGACCTGGTCGAGCGCATCCAGGGCGGTTTCCTGGAGTTCGACCGGGTGATCGCCACCCCGGACATGATGGCCCTGGTCGGCCGTCTGGGTAAGGTGCTGGGTCCGCGGGGGCTTATGCCCAACCCCAAGGTCGGCACCGTCACCCCCAACGTCGCCCAGGCCGTCAAGGACGCCAAGGGCGGTGCGGTGGAGTTCCGGGTCGAGAAGGCGGGCATCGTGCACGCCGGCATCGGCAAGGTCAGCTTCACCGACGACGCCCTGCTGGCCAACGTGCGGGCCATGGTCGACGCCCTGTCCAAGGCCAAGCCCTCGGGCGCCAAGGGCCAGTACATCAAGAAGATCGCGCTCAGCTCCACCATGGGGCCGGGCGTGAAGGTCGAGCCGTCGACGGTGGCTCAGGCCTGATTATCTTCGCTCGCCTCGCCTTTCGGAGGTGAGGCGTCTTAGAGATACGAGGGGCGGGTCCGTAAGGTCCCGCCCTTTTCGCGTTAATCGAGGTCTGGCGTGCCCGCTTCGGTGACGGCCCCAAACACCCGCTCGAAGCCCGCCTTCAGCGCTGCGTCCGCCTCGTACAGGGTGACCGGAAAGCCGAGGTCCACCAGGCTGGTGACGCCGTGCTCGCGCAGGCCGCAGGGCACGATGCCGTCGAAGTGGGCGAGGTCCGGCGCCACGTTCAGGCTGATCCCGTGGAAAGAGACCCAGCGGCGCAGGCGCACGCCGATGGCGGCGATCTTGTCCTCCCGCGGTGGGCCGCCCGCGGCCGTGCGATCCACCCACACCCCCACGCGGCCGGGCCGCAGCTCGCCCTTGACGTTGAAGGCGGCGAGCGCGTCGATGATCCAGGCCTCCAGCGCGCGGACGAAGGCGCTCACGTCGCGTCTGCGCGCCGTCAGGTCCAGCATGACATAGCCTACGCGCTGGCCAGGCCCGTGGTAGGTGTACTGGCCTCCGCGCCGACTCTCGAACACCGGTAGCGCGCCTGGCGCCAGTAGATCAGCGGCCTTGGCCGAGACGCCGGCGGTGTAGAGCGGCGGGTGTTCCAGCAGCCAGACCATCTCGCCCGCACGGCCTTCCGCTATGGCCAGCGCCCGGGCCTCCATGACGGCGACGGCGGCGGGGTAGGGGACCTGCTCCGTCGAGACCGCCCACTCGGTTTTTGCTCCGTCCGTGCGCCGCATGCCGAAGCGATCGGGAACCCCTCCGGCCTCCGAAGGCGCCTGCGGCAGCGGGCGACTTAACGCCGAAGTCATCATGATCGGGCACTTTGGATGTGCGGCTCGCCTGTGCAAGGGCTGCACGGGGATGTCGCGCGTTTGAGCCAGATCGAGTCGGTACAGGTCGAAATCTCGGTGCTGCTCGGTCGCAGCACCTTGCCCATGCAGCAGTTGCTGCGCATGGGCCGCGGTGCAGTGATCGCGCTGGACGCCCGGGAAAACGACGAGGTCTGGATCCTGGCCAACAACCATCCTGTGGCCCGCGGCGAAATCCACATCAACGAGGACAAGATCGCCATCAGTGTGACCCGCGCCGCCAACGTCTACGACTTCATGGCCGGGGGCTGAGTCCTCCGCATCGGCGCGCCCCCTTCACAGGGCGGCCGGCGTTTGCTAGGTCCGCGCCTCCAAAGCGAGCGGTCGTGGCGGAATGGTAGACGCGCAAGCTTGAGGTGCTTGTGGGGTAACACCCGTGGAAGTTCGAGTCTTCTCGACCGCACCAAGCTGAAGGGGTCGTCGGCCCTGCCTACATCGTCGTGATGAGCCCGTTTGTCGCCTTCGCAGCAGCCCTCCTCGCCCTGTCCGGCGTCCAGCCGGATACCGCACCGGCGAGCCGCGCCGACGAGGTCGTGGTCAAGGCCCGCAAGACTGTCGTGGTCGTCGCCAACGTCTGCCCAGCCCCAGATCCGGTCCGGTATCGGGCCGAGCAGTCACCGCGGGTCCTGGATAGCCATCCTGCCCAAGGTGGCGTGACCGCCCCTGGCTTCGTGCGTGTCCGGGTGAGCTTCGACGCTCCCATGAGCTGCTTTTCGGAGGTGACGTCGGACGGCGGCGAGAGCGACCCTTGCCAACCCGATGGTACATGGGAGCTTCCGGGACGCCGCAGCTTCGTCATGCAGTGTCGGCTGGAGCCGTCCACCGACTATCGGATGCGGTTCAGGCGAGCCGAAGGCCAGGGTTTTGTCGGCCTGTCCGGCCGGCCCGCGGAGCCCTTCGACCTCAGCTTCAGCACATCCTCAGGGCCGTCGGTCACTTCGCCCGAGCAGGCCGTCAGCCTTGATCCCGGCGCGCCCGGTGAGCGTGGTGTATCTGCGTATGTCATCTGCGGGAACAGACCCAGCCCCGCCGGGCGGCGGGATTGCCAGCGTACGATGCTGATCCCGCCGGCCCACTAGCCAGGGCCAACGCCCTGGCCGTCAGTCCCCCAGCTCTTCCAGCAGCGTCATCAGGGCATCGAGCCGATCCGGGCCGAGCGGGGTGTTGAGCTTCCAGACCAGCCGCGCGTCGCGCAAGGTCAGGTCAGGACGGCCCTCCGCCGCTCTGCCGGCGTCGTGGGCGTCAACGAAGTCCAGCGCCACGCCCTTCGGCCCGACGGACAGCCGGGTCAGACCGAGCTCTCGCGCCCGCCTGCCCAGCGCCGCCAGGGCGAGCAGGGTTTGAGCCTCCTCCGGCGGCGGTCCGAAGCGGTCCTCCAACTCGTGGGCGAAAGCGTGCACGGCCTTGGGCGTGTGCAGCCGGCTGAGCTTGGCGTACAGGTTGAGCCGCACCTCCGCGTCGGGGATGTAGCTTTCCGGCAGGGCGCCTACCTCGTCCAGGGCGAGGTCCGGGTCGGGCCTGTCGTCCACCGCCTCACGCCGGGCCTGGCGCACCGAACGTTCGAGCAGCCACTGGTAAAGGCCGACCCCGATCAGCTTCAGGTGACCCGCCTGATCCTCGCCCACCAGGTCGCCCGCGCCGCGGATGTCCAGGTCGCGGGCGCTGATGGCCAGCCCCGCGCCCAGGCGGTCATAGGCGACCAGGGTCTCCAGTCGGCTCCGCGCAGCGTCGCTCATGGGATGGGCGGGGTCGTAGAGCAGGTAGGCGCTGGCCTGTACGCGCCCGCGCCCCACCCTGCCGCGCAGCTGATGCAGCTGGGCCAGGCCGAACTGGTCGGGATGATGCACCAGCATGGTGTTGGCGCGCGGGACATCCAGACCACTCTCGATGATGTTGGTCGCCAGGAGTACGTCGCCGTCTCCATCGGCGAAGCGGACCATGACCTCGTCCACCTCCTGCGCCGGGAGTTCGCCGTGCGCGACGAGCAGACTGAGCTCGGGCACGAGATCGGCCAGCTGAGCGCGCAGGTCCTCGATGTCTTCGATACGTGGCGTGACCACGAAGCTCTGGCCGCCGCGCGCCTGCTCGCGTTGCAAGGCGGTGCGGATGGTGGCCGGGTCGAAGGGAGACAGAAGGGTGCGGACCGGGCGTCGCCTCGCGGGCGGCGTGGCGATGACGCTGATGTCCTGCAATCCCACCAGCGCTGCCTGGAGCGTGCGTGGAATGGGCGTGGCGGTGAGGGTCAGGACATGGGCGTCCGGCGCCAATGCGTGCAGGTCGGCTTTCAGCTTGGCTCCGAAACGCTGCTCCTCGTCGACGATCAGCAGGCCCAGGTCCTTGAACGCCAGGTCCTTGGCGGCGACTGCATGGGTGCCGACCACTAGCCCGATCTCGCCGCTTGCGAGCCCCTCCCGGGTCGCCTTCGCCTCGGCGGGCATGGCGAGACGTGAGAGATGGCCGATCTGCACGCCCGTTCCGGCGAAGCGTCGTTGGAAGGTCAGCAGGTGCTGTCGGGCCAGCACCGTGGTCGGCGCGGCCACGACCACCTGGCGTCCCGTCAGCGCCACGGCCGCCGCCGCGCGCAGGGCGACCTCGGTCTTGCCGAAGCCCACGTCGCCGCACACCAGCCGGTTCATGGGACGGCCGGCGCGGAGGTCTTTCATGACCGCGTCGATGGCGGCGCCCTGGTCGCGGGTGAGCGGATAGGGGAAACGGCTGAGGAAGCGTTCGTAGCCCTGGCGAGGCGCGGAGATTTCGGGGGCGCGGGTCTCATCACGCACCTTGGCTAGCGAGACCAGTTCACGGGCCGTGTCGGCAATGGCGGCCTCAACCTCGGCGCGGCGCTTGGCCCAGCCCCTCGTGTTCAACCTGTCCAGCGGAACGACATCGGCCTGGGCGCCGTATCGCCAGACCTTTCGCAGCTCGTCTGCAGGCACGAGCAGGGCTGCACCGTCGTGATATTCGAGGCGGGCGGTGAGCCGCGGCTTGTCGTCCGCCGTCACGGTCTCCAGAGCCCGCAGCACGCCAACGCCGTGATCCTCGTGGATGACCAAGTCGCCGAAGCGGAGGTCCGGTTCAACCTGCAGCCCGCTGGCTTGCGTCTGGCGGCCGGAATGGTGCGCTCTCGCGCCCAGCACGTCGTGCGCGGTGATCACGCAGATGCGCGGGCGCTTTAGCTCGAACCCGCGCCCCAGATCGACGGAGAGGCCGAGTAGGGCGCCGCCCTGCGCCTTTCGTACCGAACGCCAGTCTGTCGCCGTCACGCAGCTTCGGCCGCTGCGCCGCTCCACTTCGCGGGTCAGCCGATCAAGGTCGGGCTTGACGCCCGCCAGCACCGCGACGCCCTTGTCACCGAGGACCGACGCGATGCGGTCCACCGCCTCCTGCAGCGGCCGTGCGGCCAGGGCGAACAGCGGGGTCTGAAGAGCCTCCGGCGTCAGGTCCAGCTGGTCGCGCCTGTCCATTTCCGCATCGAGCGCGCCAGCGTAGAGCGACTCGGGTCGAGCAGGGGCTGGTCGTGTCCGGTCCACCGCCGCCGCCTGAGCCGTCTCAAAGGCGAGGATAATCTGGTCCGACAGCCCCTTCAGCCGCTGACGGGCGCCTGTCCCGAAGCTCAACGCGGCCCCAGCGGCGTGATCGAGCAGGGAGACGAGCGGTCCGCTGAGCCGGGACAGGTCGTGTTCAACGCCAGGGGGCCTGGGCGCCTCGGGGGGAAACACATCTGGATCGGCGCCTTCCTGCGGCGCGATCAGTTCGGATGCAGGCCCCAAGGTCAGGCGCTCCAGGCTCCCCGTGGAAAGCTGGGTCAGGGGATCAAACGTCTGGAGCCCCGTCACCCGGCCGCCCTCGATCAGAAGTCGGCATGGCTGGGGCAGGGACGGCGGGAAGATGTCGAGCACCTCGCCCCGCAGGCAGACATCGCCGGGCTCGGCCACTTCCTCCTGCACGCGATAACCCGTCCGGTAGGCGAAGGCCGTGATCTCCGCCACCTCGTCATCGCGGTCGACGGCCACCTCGTGCTCGACCGAGGCGAGCGCGTCGGGCGCCAGGGTCAGCTGGATCAGCGCCTCCGGCGAGGTCAACACCAGGCAGGGCGACTGTCGCTGACGATGTAGAGCGAGCAGGACGCCCATGCGCGCGCCCATGCTGGCGGCGGAGGGCGAAGCGCGGTCGTAGGGCAGGCAGTCCCAGGGCGGGAAGATCAGCACCTCGGCATCGGGGGCGAAGGCCTGCACCAACGGCGCCAGCTCGTCGGCTTCGCGTTCGTCCGTCGCGACGTGGATCAGATCGCTTCGAGCGTCGTCCATCGTTTCCGCCAGCGCCGCCGCCATGGCGCCGATGGGCGGCGATCCGAACGCTTCCGCGTCTTGCGGCTCCTGCGTCGTGAGCGCGCCCTCTGCGCTCCCGGGCGGCTGCGGCGGCGGCTTGTCCATCGAAGATCCCTGAAATGGACCCGGTCAACCGCAGGGGAGCGTCGGTGTTCCGCCTTCGCCGCGGCCTTGGATCGCTAGGTCGGGGCGTCCCGGACGGGCTGCGCCTCTTCCGAGGTTGGGTTGATCGGGCCGCGCATGCTGCCCACCCATTCGCGCCAGAGCAGGATCAGGGCCGCCAGCACCGCAGGCCCGATGAACAGGCCCACCAGCCCCCATCCCTCCACCCCGCCCAGGATGCCGAACAGCACCCAGACGAACGGCAGCTTGGTCGCGCCTCCGATCAGGACCGGACGGATGAAATGGTCGGCGACGAAGGTCACCATCAGGCCGAACACCACCACCACCACCGCCGCAATGACCTTATTGACCGCCAGCAGCGCCACCGCCGCCACTGCGATGGCGATGGCCGCTCCGAAGGGGATCATGGCGAGGAAGGCGGTGAACAGCGCAAACAGCGTGGCGTGCGGAACGCCCGCGATCATGTAGGCGATGCCGATGATCACGCCCTCGCCCAGTCCTACAAGCACCAGCCCGTTCACCGTGCCGTGGATGGACAGGATCATCTGCCGCGCCACGTCCTCCCCGGCCGGTCCGAAGGTGCGTCGGCTGGCCACACGGAGCTGATCGACGACCCCGTCCACGTCGCGCAGCAGGAAGAACAGGGCAAGCAGCATGAAGCCCAGCAAGACCACCCGGTGCAGCGCCTCCGCTCCGAAGCGGCGCCCGAACTGCAGCAGCCCACCCTGCATGGCATGGGTGGTCAGGTCGGAGATGGCGCCCGGCTCGCCGATCCGGCTCCGCCAAAGGTCGGTCAGCTTCTGCCCCTCGGGTAGGTTCTGCAGGAAGGGAGGAGGCGGAAGCCCGTTGGTGCGCACCTGCTGCATCCATTGGGCCATGGAGTGGGCGTCCGTGGCCGCGGGCACCGCCACCAGTGTCAGCGGGATGACGAAGATCAGCAGGATGGCCAGGATCACCAGACCTGGCAGAAGCTCGCGCCTGTGGTTCGGCCAGCGCCGGGCGAGGCGGTGGAAAAGCGGCCAGACTGCGATGGCGATCACCACCGCCCAGACCAGGGCGGGCAGGAAACCGCCGAGCGTGTGCAGGCCCGCCAGCAGCAGCAGCCCTGCGGCGATCAGGCCGGCGGTGAGCTGGCCCCTTGACATGGCCGTGGGCGCATCCCTGACCCATGTCCCGGGCTTCGCCTCGTCCTCGGCCATGATCTCTGCCCCTTAAAGGATTATCTAAGGCCCACTGCCAAGGTCGGTTGCATAGGCCAGGGATCGGCCGGGAAAACTCAGGCCTCCAGCTCGATGTCCCAGTAGAGGTAGTCCACCCAGCTCTCATGCAGGAAGTTGGGTGGGAAGCGTCGGCCGAGGTCCTGCAGCTCGTACATCGTGGGGCGGCGGACGTGACGGCCGGGATGCATGCCGGCCTCCTTGGGCGTGCGGCCGCCCTTGCGCAGGTTGCAGGGCGCGCAGGCCGTGACGATGTTATCCCAACTGGTCCGGCCGCCTCTGGAACGTGGCAGGATGTGGTCGAAGGTCAGGTCCGCCTGTGAGCCGCAATACTGGCAGGTGAAGGCGTCGCGCAGGAACAGGTTGAAGCGGGTGAAGGCCGGGGGCCGGTCCTGGGCTATGTAGCTCTTCAGCGCCACCACGCTCGGCAGCCGCATCTCGAACGACGGGGAATGGACCTTGACGTCGTAGGAGGACACGACCTCGACCCGCTCCAGGAACACCGCCTTGATCACCTCCTGCCACGACCACAGCGACAGCGGATAGTAGGACAAAGGCCGGAAGTCGGCGTTCAGCACCAGGGCCGGCCAGCCCGAGGGCGGTCGCTTGAGCACCTGCATGGACGCCTGGCGCGCCGCGGCCCGCATGTTCGAGGCTTCGATGCGGCTGGAGCTTACAGCTTGACTGAAGACCGACCTCCTTTGATCAAGGACGGTGTGTCGCCACTCGCCGGCCCACGTCAAGGCTTAAGCGATTCTCCGCGACAGCCTAGTGACGCTCGCGGGCGCCGCCCTCACTGCATCAGCTGGACGTTCTGGCGCTGATTCCCGACACCGGTCGGCACTGGGACAGGCGAGATGGAGTAGTTGGCGTTAATCACAAGCTGCGCTCCGCCGTTCACCGTGAAGCCCTTTGCGGCGATCACCGTCCAGGGCGATGTAGCACCGGATTTGGCGGTGCCCTGCACGGCTAGAGTGGCCGTCGGCACGTAGACGGTGCCGGTCAGGCCTGTGATGAAGTCGCTCTGGAGGGAGAAGGTGGGGGTAGTGTAATTGCGGTCAGCGATGATGACGAATCCAGCAAGTGGTCCGCTCTGGCGACCACTCAGGTTCACCGCCGTGCCGCTTCCCGACAGGCTCATTCCTGCGGCTGAATCGAATATCACATCCACGTCCGTTCCCGTCACTGTCGACCCGCCGCTGACCGTCAGCGTCTGGCAGAAGTAATGGTCGCCGGCGCCAAGTGTCAGCTTGCTGCCTCCCGTTACAGAAACGGGTCCGGTGTGGATGCCGGCGGCCAAGGTCTGGGCGGCTCCCCCTCTGATGTTGGTGGGCGTCGCCGTTCCTGAGCATGAACTCGGATTGACGTTCAGCCCGGCGAAGGGGTCCGCGATGACCGGTGCGAGCAGGTTGGCCGCCGGCGTGATCGGCCCGGTGGCGACCGTGCCCGCCTCGCTGGCCGAGGTGAGGATGGAGGCGGCCGGATCGGCGACTAGCGACTGGTTGGAATGCACCAGGCATTGGCCGGCCTGGAGCTGGCTCGTCCCGGTGACGTGGACGGTGTCGGACAGGGCGGGGGCGATCCCCAGTACGCAGAGCGGGACCGTGTTCACGCCCCTGGCGGTCGAGGTCGAGTGGGTGTGGAAGCCACCGAGCGGTAGCAGGTTGCCGAAGAAGGAGACGCGCTGGGTGTCTATGGCCACCGTCATGGTGTTGTTCTGGCCGACGGTGGCTGCGACCGTGACCGTCGCATTGGCGGCGATGTCCGCCAGCTGGGCCTGGGCGTAGTTCTGTGTCCGCTGGTCGGCGCCGACGGGAGTGACGCCAAGTTGCGAAGCGCCCATCAGGGCGGCGGAATCGGCCACGTCCTGGGTCCGCTTCCTGTCCGCCAAGACCTGGTTCAGCTGGACTGCGCCCAGGCCCGTCACCAGCAGGACTGGCAAGGTGAGGGCGAAGATCATGGCTACGTTGCCGCCTTGGGCGCTGATGCCGCTGAGCTTGAGTTCCCGCACCCCGTTCCCGGCGCGGGTCAGGCGCCGGAGAGCCATCACGCGGGGTGTCTCGAAGATGGAGGAGGATCGACTGTCTCCGCCAGCAGCATGGCGTATCGCAAGGCGGCCTGGCGGAGTTCCGGCGAGCCTCCAACCGCCTGGCGGACCAGTTCCGCACCCTCGTGCGCCAACTTCCGCAGGCCCGCCTGGAGCGCCGTCGCCTTCGGCGATGGAGCGTTGGAGCCGCTGTCGCCCCGGCCCGCCCTCATCACATAGCGGATCTGGTAGCTCAGCAGGCGCCAGTTGATCGGCTTGACGAGGAAGGAGGTCGCACCGGCCTCGAACGCCCGGTCGATGGCGCCCACGTCCTCACGACCGGTGACGACGATCACCGGCAGCTCTCGCGTTTCCGGCCCGGCCCGAAGTTTGGCGAGCACCTCGAACCCGTCAAGCCGCGGCATCTCCAGGTCAAGCAGGACGATGTCGGGGTGGAGCGCCGCGACTCCCTCCAGGGCTTCCACGCCATCGCAGGCGAGGGTCACCTGCGCCTTGTCGGTGGACAGGTGGACCATCGCGAACTCGCGCATGATCGGGTCGTCGTCGACGAACAGGATGTGGACGGCGTCTTGCAGGACGTAGAAGAACGAGCTGCTGTCCGCGCGATCCTCCACGTCTTCACCACCCCTCTGATCCGACACTCTCCCGCCTTAAGCCCGCAGTCATTAATCACGGGTAACCCGGTAACCACGTCCGCAGAGTCCGCGGGCCGTGGAGTGGACATGGGCGGCTCTACGGACGCGAAGCTGAAGCGCATTCCCGTCCGCAGGCGACGCACCCTGCGGGGCAAGCTGAGCTTCCTGGTGGTTTCTTCGGTCGGAGTGGCGGTGGCCCTGGTGGCCGGCGTTTCGGCCTGGCGGGACGGTCAGCGCGATGCGGCCATGCAGGTCGACCGCCTGCGCGCCACAGCCACCGTGATGAGCTCCCTGTCCGCCGAGGCCACCGCCGCCGGCGACCGGACCCGGGGCTTCGAGGTCATCCGCTCCATCTCCCGCATGCCGGGTATCTTCTACGCCAGCATCGAGCAGTCGGACGGACGCGTGCTGGTGCAGACCGGCTCGGGCGCGCGGCTCACCAGCGATGTCTCCCTGAACGCCGAGGGCCATGAGCGGCCGAGCCTGGCCTCCCAGCTGCAGAGCCGCACGGTGGAGGTCTCCGCCCCGATCCGCTCCGGCGTCCATGTCGTCGGCCGGCTGGTCCTGGTCAGCCGCACCGAGGGCGTTCTCGGACGGCTCACCTCCAGCCTGCAGGTCAGTCTGTTCGCCGCCGCCGCGGCCCTCCTGATGGGGCTGATGGTGGCCTGGCGGATGCAGCGCGGGATCACCACCCCCGTGCTGGCGCTCACCCGTTCCATGGACCAGGTGCAAAAGGACCACGACTTCAGCGGCAGCGTGCAGGTCCAGGCCGACGACGAGATCGGCGAGCTGGTCGCCGGCTTCAACCGCATGCTGGGGGAGATCCAGACCCGCGACGCCTCCATCGCCTCTCACATGGCCGGCCTGGAAGGGGAGGTCGCCGCCCGTACCGCCGACCTGCGCGTCGCCAGGAACGTGGCCGAGCAGGCCAACAGCGCCAAGTCCGACTTCCTGGCCACCATGAGCCATGAGATCAGGACGCCTATGAACGGCATCATGGTGATGGCCGAGATGTTGGCCGCGGGCGAGATGCCGCCCCGCCAGCGCCGTTTCGCCGAGGTGATCGCCAAGTCCGGCTCAAGCCTGCTGGCCATAATCAACGACATCCTGGACTTCTCCAAGATCGAGGCCGGCAAGATGGACCTGGAGTCCGTGCCGGTGGACCTGGCGGACGTGGTCGAGGACGTCTGCTCGCTGTTCTGGGAACGCGCTGCCTCCCGCGGGCTGGACCTGGCGTCCTACGTCGATCCAGCGACGCCTCGGCTCGTCGCCGGCGACCCGGTGCGCCTTCGCCAGGTGATCGGCAACCTGACCAACAACGCCATCAAGTTCACCGAGGCCGGCGGCGTCTTGATCGAGGTGGAGCCCGACACGCCGAACTCCGTGCGCATCAGCATCCACGACACCGGCGTCGGCATCCCCAAGGACAAGATCGGCAGCGTCTTCGGCGCCTTCAGCCAGGCCGACCAGTCCACCACCCGCAAGTTCGGCGGCACGGGGCTGGGCCTGGCCATCTGCAAGCGGCTGGTGGACGCCATGGGCGGCCGCTTCCACGTCACCAGCGACGTGGGCCGCGGCTCCACCTTCGCCTTCCGCCTGCCGGTGCAGGCGCTGGAGGCCGCCGCCCCCTGGCCCAAGCCCCGGCGTTTCGGCGAGAAGGTGCTGCTTGCGTCCGCCGGCCTCTCAAGCCGCCGGGCCATGGCGCGGTATCTGTCCCGGGCCGGCTACAGCCTGGCCAGGCAGGGAGACGAGCCCGTCCTGGTGGTGGGCGATCCGGCGGCCCTGCGCGAGCCGATCGACGGTGATGCGCCGAGGGTCTGCCTGGCGGCTTATGGCGACTCCGCTCCCCATGAGTTGCAGCGGGCGGGCCTCGCCCACGCCGTCCTGATCCAGCCTTTCCGCCGCCGCGACATCGAGGCGGTGCTCCGTCAGCTGCAGGCGGGCGAGATGCTGAACGACCCGCAGGCGGACGCCGGGTCCACCCCGCAGGCCGAGACCTTGCCTAGCTTCGTCGGCGCCCGCGTGCTGGTCGCCGACGACAGCGCGGTGAACCGCGAGGTCGCCCAGGAGGCGCTGAGCCGGCTTGGCGTGGAGGTCAAGCTTGTCAACGACGGTCGCGAGGCGGTGGACGCGGTCTTCGCCGAGTCGTTCGACTTGGTGCTGATGGACGGCTCCATGCCCGAGCTGGACGGCTACGACGCCACCCGCGAGATTCGCGCACGGGAAAGCGAGATCGTGCGTCCGCGCGTGCCCGTCGTCGCGCTGACGGCCCATGTGGTGGGCTCCGCGGCGGACGCCTGGCGAGGCGCCGGCATGGACGCGGTGCTGCACAAGCCTTTCACCCTCGCCTCCCTGGCCAAGATGCTCGGCCAATTCCTGAATGCCAGCGCACCCATGCAGGTCGTCACCGCCGCACCTCAAGCTGTGCCGGAACCCATCCTTCCGCCGCCGCCCAAGACAGGACCTGCGCTCTACGGTGGCGAGCCGCTCATCGACGAGGAGATCGCCGCCCAGCTTCTCGCCATGGCGGCCGCTGGGCGCACTGAGTTCGTCGACCGCGTGCATGGCCTGTATCGCGACAATGCGCCGGAGAGCGTCGCCAGGCTCGCCGAGGCGGTGAGCGCCCGCGACGCCGCCGCCGCCGCCAAGGCCGCCCATGCCCTGAAGTCCATGAGCTACAACGTGGGCGCACGCATCGTGGCGCGCATGGCGGGCGACATGGAAGCCTCCGCACGGGACGGCCGCCCGCCCGCGCTCCAGGCGGTGGAGGAGCTGAACCGGGTGCTCGGGCGCACCCTTTCGGCCATCACCGAACGGGGCGGTAGCGAAGTCGCCGACGCCGAGTTCGACGAGACCTTGTCGCCGAAGGACGCCGAGCTGCTGCGCGACCTGAAGGAAGCGCTGGCGCTTGATCATCTCACCCTGGCCTACCAGCCCCAGGTGGATCGCGAGGGAGAGACGATTGTCGGCGTCGAGGCGCTGCTCCGCTGGACTCACCCCATACGCGGCCCGATCAGCCCCGCCCTCTTCATCCCCCTGGCCGAGCAGGCCGGGCTGATCGGGCGCATCACCACCTGGGTGGCGGACCGGTTGCTGGCCGAGACGCGCTATCTGAACGGCCTGCAGGTGGCGTTCAACGCCTCGGCCATCGAGTTCGCCGACCCGGGCTTCGTGGACCGGCTCTACGGCCTGATCCAGCACCACGGCTATGACCCCCGCCGCCTGGAGGTGGAGATCACCGAGACCGCCATCCTGCAGAACGAGGAGCACGTCCGAAGGAACATAGACAAGCTGCGCGCGCTCGGCATGAAGGTGGCGCTGGACGACTTCGGCGCGGGCTATTCCAGCCTCGGACACCTACGGCGCTATCCGTTCGACAAGCTTAAGATCGACCGGGAGTTCATCACCGACTGCTCGCGCGACATGCAGGCGGCCACCATCGTGCACGCGGTGGTCTCCATCGGCCGGGCGCTGGGCATGAAGGTCATCGCCGAGGGGGTGGAGACCGAGACCCAGCGCAAGTTCCTGAAGGTCGCCGGCGTCCACGCCATGCAGGGCTTCCTGTTCGGCAAGGCGGTGGGCATAGACGAGCTGACCCGCATGCTGGCGCGCCCGATGCAGAGGGCGAGCGCTTAGCTCCTTCATCCGTGAAGGAGAGGGGGCTACCCCCCGTGCCGTTGCGCCCGGGCGCGCAGGCCGCGGCTGGCCAGCAGCATCTCATAGCAGAAGCAGCCCAGCGCCCCGATAGTGCACAGGATCGCCGCTCCGAACAGGCAGAACAGCAGCAGACCCGCGCCGCTGTTTCTGATCGCTCCCAGGAACAGTGTCAGCGTCGCGCCTGAGGTGGCGGTGCCGCCAACCGCCCCCAGGATCACAGCCGCATCCAGCACCCGCGAGCGGTGCCGCAGATAGGCGAGCTGGTGGCGGTAGGCCGACTCCCCCGGGTTCATCTCGGCGTCGAGGCGGGCGCTGACCGCATCCACCTGATCCGCCACCCGCCCCAGCCGCGTCGAGAAGACGTTCAGCAGCGCCGCGATGCCGGAGAGCAGGAAGACCGGCGTCAGCGCCAGCTGGATGATGTGGGCCACGGTCTCCAGCGAGCTGGTCTGTGCGGTCAGGCTCTGCATCGTGCGGGCTCTAGAAGCTTCGGTGAGCGACGGGCAGCCTCCTCAGGCCTTCGCATCCGAGCGCTCCTGCGCCTCCTCCTCGAACACGATTTCCATCACCTCCTTGACCGACGTGTTGGTGAACCGGGCTTCGCGGAAAGCCCGGTTGATCCGCTTGATGGCGCGGACCTGGTCCTCGTCCATCCGGGCCAGGGCGTTCACGTGCTCCAGGTGCACCTCGTCCTTGGTCATGCTGTCGGCTCCTCAAGGTCTGCACATGGCGGCGCCGTCTCTCATGACAAGGCCGGGAGATCGGATGACACCCGCATCAAAACCTGCAAGCCTCACGTCAACAAAGATAACGAATAGGGAGATTAGGGCCATGATCCTCGAATTTCCATCGCGCGACCCCCAGGGACAGGCGCTGGGCGAACGGCTGCGCGGCGCGCGGGAGGCGCGGGGCGCGAGCCTGGAGAGGCTGTCGGCGGCGATGCGGATCAGCCCTGACAAGCTCCGCCGGGCGGAAGCGGGCCGCGAGCGTCTGAGCGGCTCCGAGCTCTACGGAGCCATCCTTGAGCTGCATCTGCCAATGGACCTGCTGTTCAAGGCGCGCAGCCCGCCTTCCTCCGTGACCTGAGCCCGTCCAAACGGCTCGAACGAAGCCGGCGCCAGGACGTTGAAGCCTCCATCTCCAGCGAAGGTGCGCCATGACGCCTGACGAACGCAACCTGCTGCAGCGATTCCTCTCGGATCTTGAAGCCACCCGCGGCGCGTCCAAGGACCCGGACGCCGATGGCCTGATCAACGTCGCCCTGCGATCGAACCCCGACGCCCCCTACCTGCTGGTCCAGCACGCCATCTTGGCCGACCAGGCTTTGCAGGTTGCCCAGCAGCGGATCGAGGCGCTTGAACAGCAGCAGGCGCCTGCCAGGGCGCCGGTCTCTTTTCTCGGCGGCGGCGGCCAGCCGGTCCAGCCCCAGCCGCAGAGCGGGTACTGGAACCAGCCGCCGCCCCAGCCGCAGAGCCCGCTGTCGCCGGGAAGCGGCCTGGGCGGGTTCCTGCGCAGCGCGGGGACGCTCGCGGCCGGCATGGCCGGAGGCGAGTTCCTGGCCCAGGGCCTGTCGAACCTGTTCTCGCCGCGCGACTGGTAGCGGAGCATGAAAGACCGGCGCCTGGACGAGCCGCCTCAACACGCTTAACCCGGAACGGCGCCTCCAGGGGAAGTGACATGAGCGGTCCAAGTCTGCCGTTCGGAGCGACGGTCCTGACCCTGCTCCTGATGTCGAGCGGCGCGCAGGCCCAAGCGCCGGCCAAGGATGCGAGCCTGTCCGCCCCTGCCGCGCCCGCATCGCCGGCGTTCACCGCTGCGCCCATCACCAGCCCCGACCTGGACGATGTGCCGGCCGCCGCCGCCTCGCCCAATCCCGCCGCCGAGTACGAGAAGCGCGTGGTGATGATCCCCATGCGCGACGGGGTGAAGCTCTACACCGTCATCATGGTCCCAAAGGGCGCGCACGATGCGCCCATGATCCTGACCCGCACCCCCTACAACGCCGCCAAGCGGGTGCAGCGCACCGACAGCCCGTCGCTGCTGGCCAGCCTTTCCCAGGGCGACGAGGTGTTCGTGCGCGCCGGCTACATCCGCGTCTTCCAGGACATCCGCGGCAAGTACGGCTCCGAAGGCGCCTACGTCATGACCCGGCCGCCGCGGGGGCCGCACGACCGCAACCCCCAGACCTATGTGGACAACATCTTCTTCGCCAAGCCGCAGGACTACGTGGCGTCTACCCAGAAGGTGTTCCACGCCTGGGCGCAGGCTAGCGCGGTATGGCTGCCGGTCACGCCCTGAGTCGCTTAATGTCTTCGACTCGAATTCGACAAACAAGGAGGAGGGCAGGTGTTCAGTCACATCATGATCGGTAGTAACGATATCGCGCGCTCGAAGCAGTTCTATGACGCGCTGTTTGCGGCCACCGGGGGCAAGCCCGGCAAGATCGACCCGAAGGGCAGGCTGGTCTACGCCAAGGACGGCGGCCGGCTGATGGTGACCAAGCCCATCGACGGCGGGTCTGCGACCTGCGCCAACGGCGCCACCATCGGGTTCGCAATGGCCAGCCCTGAGCAGGCCGACGCCTGGCACAGGGCCGGGGTCGAGAATGGCGGCGAGTCCGTCGAAGACGCGCCCGGCGAGCGCCAGGGTCCCGCCGGCCCGTTGTATCTCGCCTATCTGCGCGATCCGGACGGCAACAAGCTGTGCGCCTTGCATCGCATGGCGGCCTGACCGCCCGCTAGGCCTGGAGGATGTCGAGCTCCACGCCCAGGCTCGCCAGTGTGTCCCAATAGCCGGGGAAGGTCTTGGCCACGCAGCCGGGGTCCTCGATGGCGACGTTCTCCAGGCGCAGGCCGAACAACGCCAGGCTCATGGCCATGCGATGGTCCTTATAGGTCCGTAGCCGGATGAGCCCGGTGGGCGGTGGAAGGTCCGGGGCCCCCAGCACGACCAATGCGTCACCCTCCTCGCGCGCCAGCCCGGCACGCAGGCTTTGCAGCTCAATCGACAGCGCGCTGAGCCGGTCGCATTCCTTCACCCGAAGGTTTGCCAGGCCTGTGAACCGCACAGGCGTGGCGTTGAAGGCCGCCAGGACCACGAGCGTCGGCACGGCGTCCTGCATCTGCGATCCGTCGATCATCGCAGGCATGTGCGGGAAGGCGGCGATGAGGGCGTAGGCCGATGCGTCGGGCTGGGTGAAATCTTGTGACGGCAGGCCGACGTCGATGCGTCCACCGGTAAGCCGTTCGGCGGCCCACATGTAGGTGGCGGCGGAGGCGTCGGGTTCGATTGCGAGGTCGCAGGGGCGGTAGCCGGTGGGCTGAACCCGCCAGGCGCCGGGGCCGGTCGCCTCCGCCGTCGCGCCGAAGCGCTCCATGGCGGCTAGCGTCAGTTCTACATAGCCCCGGGCGCCGATGTCGGCGCCCGTCAGCGCCACCTCCACCGGTTCGCGGGCGCAGGCGGCGAGCATCAGCAGGGCGGAGACGTACTGGCTGGACAGGCCCGCATCCACCTCGACCCGGCCGCCCTCCAGACCGCCTCGACCCAGGATGCGCACGGGCGGACAGCCGGTGGGAGCCTCGGCCTTCACCCCCAGCGCGTCCAGCGCCTGCAGCAAGGGGCCGATCGGGCGGCGGCGCATGTGGGAGTCGCCGTCGATCACCACTTCACCCTCTGTGAGGGCGGCGGCTGCGGTCAGGAAGCGCGTGGCCGTGCCGGCGTTGCCGAGGAAGAGCGGCCCGGTGGGCGCAAGCAGACCACCCCGGCCGGTCACCTCGAAGGTGGTGGCGTCCGGCTCGTCCACCGTCACGCCCATCGCCCGAAGGGCCTGGGCCATGTAGCGGGTGTCGTCGCTCTTCAGCGCGCCGGTGAGCCGGCTGCTTCCCCGCGCTAAGCCAGCCAGCAGCAGGGCGCGGTTGGTGATCGACTTGGAGCCCGGCAGTTTCACCTGCCCAATCAGCGCGCGGCCAGGGGGGCGGACCCCCAGCACCTGGCTCATCAGAGCATCGCCAGCAGGACGCGGAGCGCCGCCACAGTGGCGAGCGGCTGGTCTAGGAAGACGTGGTGGGCCGCATCTGGGATCGAGGCGAACAGGGAGCTGTCCGGCGCGACCTCGCGTGTGTGAGCCAGGTTGTCCGGTCGCACGATGGCGGAGCGGTCACCATACAGGAAGGCCAGGCGACAGCGGGCGCTACGCGCGGCCGTTTCCGCGTCCTCCTGCGCGGAGCCTGAGAGCTTCTGGAAGACGTAAGGGTCCGATCGCCAGGTCCAGCGTTCCGGACTGTCTGCCGTCTTGATCCGCTTCAGGGACTGGCGGCCGATGTGGTCCACCACATAGAGGTTGTCGCAGGTCTGATAGGGCATCAGCCGAAAGCGGGACAGAGCCTCATCGAAAGTGGCGTAGGTGCGGTGCGGACGGGTGTCCAGCGTGGACGTCGACTGAGCCTTGGGGAGCGATATGGCGGCGTCCAGCACCACAGCCGCCCGAAGTTTCAGCTCCGGGTTGGCGGCGGCGTTCAGCAACGGGCGGCTGCCGAAGGAGTGGGCTACAAAGACCGGCGGCCCCGCCTCATGCAGGCCCGCGGCCATGGCCACAGCCGCCATCTCGCGGGCGAACTGCGCCACATCATAATGTTCACGCCAGCTGGACCGGCCAGCCCCGGACATGGACAGGGCGGCTACCCGGTGGGTCTCGGCGAAAAAGGGGGCGATATGGTCGAACCAGTCGGCGCTCGCCATGCCGCCATGCAGGAAGAGCAAACCCGGTTGACCGCGCTCGCCCCAGGTGAGGATCTCGATTTCGGCGCCCTCGACGGATGTGACGCTGCGCTCGGGCTGGTGGGCGATGGCGGCGTCAAACCATTCCGGTGCGGGCGGCCGATCCCCCTGGAAGGCGGCCAGTGGCGTGCGCAGGCGCCGATCGAGGTCTAGCACGGGATCGGACATGGACGGCGGCTCTCTAGCGATGCGAGCGCTGGCCTCGCCCGGCTACGGGCTAGCGCCCGAGCCGCGCTGCAGCAACGGTCCGGGTCGCAAATCGCGCCATCCGAGATGGATCAGCGCCCGGTGAAGCTCGGACGGCGCTTCTCCACGAAGGCGTCGACGCCTTCGCAATGATCGGCTGTCTCGTGCGCCATGGCCTGGAAGGCGGCCAACAGCTTCAGCGTCTCGGCCAAGGTGGCGGGCTGTGCCTTGCGCAGCAGCAGCTCGCTCAGCCGCACCGCCCGGGGCGGGTTCCGCCGCAAGGCAGCGGCGAGGTCCTCGCATAAGCGCGCTCGGTGATGGCGTTGCGGGTCTGCGGCCGGTTCAGCTTCACGCTAGCGACGCGGCCGTCGACGGCGTCGGTGGTGAAGGCGGCGCTCACAGGATCGGCGTCTAGTCCGCAAGGGTCATCACGCCGGCTCCACCTCGAACTGCAGTCGGGCCAGGCGCGCATAGAGGCCGCCTCGGGCAAGCAGCTCGGCGTGGCGGCCTTCCTCCACCACCCGGCCTTCGTCCATGACCACGATACGGTCGGCGCGGAGCACGGTGGAAAGGCGGTGGGCGATGACCAGGGTGGTGCGGCCGCTCATGGCCTGCTCGAGCGCCCGCTGCACCAGCCGTTCGTTCTCCGCGTCGAGCGCGCTGGTGGCCTCGTCCAGCAGTAGGACGGGCGCGTCTCGGACAAGGGCGCGGGCGATCGCCAGCCGCTGGCGCTGGCCGCCGGAGAGGGTCTTGCCGCGCTCGCCGAGCCGGGTGGCGAAGCCTTCCGGCAAGGCGTCCAGAAAACCCTCCGCCTGGGCGGCGCCGGCGGCGGCTCGAACGGCGGCCTCGTCCGAGTCGAAGCGGCCGAAGCGGATGTTGTCTAAGGCGGAGCCGGAGAACATGGCCGCGTCCTGGGCGACCAGCGCCAGCCTGGCGCGCACCTCCGTCGGGTCCGCCTCACGTACGTCCACGCCGTCCAGGCGCACCAAACCACCTTGTGGGTCGTAGAAGCGCAGCAGCAGGCGCAGCACCGTGCTCTTGCCCGCTCCTGAAGGTCCGACCAGGGCCACGGTCTCTCCGGGCGCCACCTTCAGGCTGAAGCCGTTCAGGGCCGCCATTTCAGGGCGGCCGGGGTAATGGAACACGACGCCTTCGAAGGCGATCTCGCCGCGGGCCGGCGAGGGCAGGGGACGCGGATGGGCGGGCGGGGCGATCCCTGGCCGCGCGGCCAGGAGCTCGCCGATGCGGTGCATGGCGCCAGCGGTCTTCTGCACCTCGCCCCAGACCTCGCCGAGCGCGTTGACCGCGCTGGCCGCCAGGATGGCCAGGATGATGAACTGCAGCAGCGCGCCGCCGGTGAGCTGGTGCGCCCGCACAGCCTGGGCGCCGAGCCACAGCACGCCCACCACGCTGCCGAACACGAAGATCATGACAGCCACGGTGAGGAAGCCCCGCGCCTGCAGCCGCTTCAGCGAGGTGGCGAAGGCCGTCTCCACCGCCTCGCCGAACTGCACGCCGGCGCGCCGTTCGCGGCCGAAGGCCTGCACGGTGTCCAGCTGGTCGAGCGTCTCGCCGGCATAACCCACCGCCTCGGCGAAGCGGTCCTGGGCGGCGGTCGAGAGTGTTCGAACCCGACGACCGAACAGGATGAGAGGGACCAGCACCACGGGCACGACCAGCAGCACGGCGAGGGTCAGCTTGACGCTGACGAAGGCCATCAGCACCAGGGCGCCCAGCATGGTCAGGCTGTTTCGCAGCGCGATGGAGCTGTTAATCCCCACCATGGTCTCCACGATAGCGGTGTCGGTGGTCAGGCGCGACAACACCTCGCCGGTGCGCATGTACAGGAAGTAGGCTTGGTCCAGGCCCAGCACGTGGGCGTAGATGCGCTGACGCAGGTCCGCCACCACTCGCTCGCCCAGCCGGTTGACAAGGTAGAAGCGTGTCCCGCTGGCCACCGCCAGCAGCGCCGCCACGCCGAGGCCGCCTAGGAAATAGAGGTTCAGGGTCGACCCCGTCTCGCTGGTGAAGCCGTGGTCGATCACCAGCCGCGCAGCGACGCTGAGGCTTAGCGTGGCCCCGGTGGAGAGCAGCAGGAAGACGAGCGCGGCAGCGGCCAGACCCTTGTGCGCGGCGATGTAAGGTCCGAGCGTCCGCAAGGGGCGCAGGTCGCGCGACCTGCCTCGGCGGTTCTCCGCCTTGAGCATATCACCCGCCAGCGCAGCTCCACGGCTTGGACGGCCAGGGGCGTCGATAGACTCGGCCGGGGCGGAAAGCGCCTTTTCAGTCATCATAGGTCCTTAACCGTACGGGGAGGGCCGGGCCTTGTGGAAAGCGGGACAGTTGATGTATGGACGGCGGCTGCGTAGCCCGCCCATCCCGGCGGGCTTCGCCATTTTCCACGCCTCACGTCGGTGTCCACCTCCATGAAACAAGACATTCACCCCGACTATCACTTCATCAACGTGACGATGACCGATGGGTCCACCTATCGCACGCGTTCCACCTTCGGCAAGGAAGGCGCGAACCTGGCGCTGGACATTGACCCGCGCACCCACCCGGCCTGGACCGGCGGCTCCTCCACCCTGCTTGATCGCGCCGGCCGCGTCTCGCGCTTTTCCGCCAAGTTCGGCGGCTTCCTGAAGAAGTAGTCTGCGGGCGGCTCAGAGCCCGCTATCCAGGTAGGCCTCGTTCGGAGGTTGGCGAAGGTCGGTGACTCAGCTTTCCACGCGACGTCGATAGGCCGTCAGCGTGTTCTCCAGCAGGCATGCGATGGTCATGGGGCCAACGCCGCCGGGCACCGGCGTGATCGCACCGGCCACCTCCACCGCCTCCTCGAACGCCACATCGCCCACCAGGCGTGAGCCGCCGTCCGCCTTGGCGACGCGGTTGATGCCCACGTCGATCACCGTTGCGCCGGGCCTGATGAACCCCGCCGTCACCAGGTTCGGCACGCCCACCGCGGCCACCAGGATGTCCGCCCGTCGGCAGACCTCCGGCAGGTCGCGGGTGCGTGAATGAGCGATGGTGACGGTGCAGTTGGCGGCCAGCAGCAACTGGGTCATGGGCTTGCCGACGATGCCCGATCGGCCGATCACCACCGCGTCCATTCCGCCGATGTCGCGCCCGGCCTCCACGATAAGCTTCATGCAGCCTCGTGGCGTGCAGGGGACCAGCCCCGCCTCGCCGCCCCAGAGCCGGCCGACATTCAGGGCGTGGAAGCCGTCCACGTCCTTGTCCGGATCGATGGCCGCGAGGACCTTCTCGGAACGGACTTGAGGAGGAAGGGGTAGCTGGACGAGGACGCCATCCACGGCGTCGTCGGCGTTCAGCCGGGCGATGAGGGCGAGCAGCTCTGTTTCTTGCACGTCATCGGGCAGGCGGTGCTCTACGGACACCATGCCGGCTTTGCGCGTGGCGACGCCCTTGTTGCGGACATAGACCTGGCTGGCCGGATTGTCGCCCACCAGAACCACGGCAAGCCCTGGAGCGCGGCGCTGCAGGGTGGTCAGGGCCGCCACCTGCTCGGCGATCTCGGCGCGCAGGCGAGCGGCGACGGACGAACCATCGAGGATGCGGGCGGTCATGTAGGGCCTCCAACCTCAAGGGATCGCCAGTGCGGAAAGCCTGCAAATCATACCGGTGGCCGGGCCGCCTCTAACGAGGTTTGTGTGTCGCCGTCGTGTTCAGCGGTCAAGGCGGTATCATTGCCCGGTCGCCCCCGAGCTGGTGTGGCCGCATACGATGAGGGGCCAGGGGCTCCGCCGAAAAGCGTGGAGGCGTTGGTCGGGAGGCGTGGAGGCTGCGTCTTGACGCCTGAGCGGATTGCCGTCAGTCACTGGTCCCGCCGACGGGCGGCTAGCTCAGCTGGTCAGAGCGTCTGGTTTACACCCAGAAGGTCGCGGGTTCGAACCCCTCGCCGCCCACCAGTGCTTGTGCGGGAGCGTCGAGCCGTTTCCACTGCAACGCGAAGATGTGCCAATTGCGAGCGGCTTGCCCCAGCGGAGGCCATCGGCTACCACCCTGGCGAGGGCCTGGTGGCGGAGAGGCTACGCAGCGGACTGCAAATCCGTGTACTCGGGTTCGAATCCCGACCAGGCCTCCAGCAGCCGGGGCGCTGGCTTGCCGGTGAATTTAGCTACCGAAGACCGGCCCCAGTCGTGTCCTGCGGAGCGTGAAGCTTGGATCCGACCGCTGGCGCCTCCGCCGGGCCAGATGACGCGTCTAGGACATCGGAGTGGCTGACCGGCCACTCGCTGGGCGATCCGTTGGATTGACAAGCCGAGCGGAAGTTCACCGTATGCACCAGGCTGGCCTATTCCCGCACCTTGCAACTCGCGCCCCCTGATCGATGAGCATCACTCTACCGGACGGCCGGCTTCGCAAGTCACGCCCCCGAGCGGACCAGGAGCCACCCCCTTATCCGCCTCTGGTTGAGGAAAGGCTGCGAGCTCGACCGCTTCTGATCGCCGTACCGTTGTATCGCCGTGCTGATCTTGCACGTCAGGTGATCCAATCGATCGCCGACTGCGCGGAGGAAATCTCGAAGCTCGATGGTGAGGTGATCCTCTACAACGACTCGCCTGGCGATGCGGCGCTCGACAAGGCTTTGGCGGATGTAACGTCAAAGCCGCACCCCAACCTTGCTATCCGGGTGGAGTGCAATCCAGAAAACGTCGGGTTCGTCCGTACGGCCAATCGCGCCATAGCGGACGCCACCCGTCTGAAGCGCGACCTGGTGCTGCTGAATTCTGACACGGTCCTCACGCCCGGCGCGCTGACCGAGATGGCCCGGGTCGCTCTGGCTGATCCCATGATCGGCTTCGTCAATCCAAGATCGAACAACGCCACTCTCGCGTCTCTGCCCTACCAGGCGCGGTTTCGGAGGTCGCCGCCCGATGCGGCGTGGTCCGCTTGGGCAGCGCTCGCGCCCCGGCTGCCGCAGTTCAGCTATGTGCCGACCGCCAACGGCTTCTGCATGCTGATCCGCTGGGTCGTTCTCGCTCAGCTGGGCGGCTTCGACGAGATCTACGGCCGAGGCTACAATGAGGAAAACGACCTCGTCATGCGCGCTAGCCGGCGAGGCTACCGGGCGGTGCTCGCCAACCATGCGTTCGTCTGGCACCAAGGCTCCGCTTCCTTCAGCCTTGGACGAGAAGAAGACACTCTGGAGCGCCGCAACCGCGAGATCCTCGTCAGGCGCTACCCC
This sequence comes from Caulobacter sp. S45, assembly GCF_903642205.1. Lineage (GTDB taxonomy): Bacteria > Pseudomonadota > Alphaproteobacteria > Caulobacterales > Caulobacteraceae > CAHJWH01. The sequence continues at coordinate 46,341 of NZ_CAHJWH010000004.1, forward strand.
GAATATCCTCGCCTTACAGCCGCATATTTCTCGTCGGCGGAGCAGAGGGCCGAGCTGTTGCTCGGTACGCTGATCCCTGACGGGACGGGCCGCCTCAACGTCGCGCTGGATTTTTCGAGCTTCGTAGCTGCTCACAACGGCACCTTCGTCGCCGGCTTGCAACTGCTCGCCAAAGCCGCCGAGGTCTGGTCGGATCGATACAACCTCGTGGTGCTCTGCGCTCCTGAGACCTACGCCTTTCACGGGATGGCCCGCTTCGGCACTGAGCGACGCGACCCGCACGGCCCCGAGCTGTATTCGGCCATCTTCCGCGTCGGGCAGCCGTACGACTGGAGTGCGGTCGAGCGCATGTCGCTGAAAGCGGCGAGCGTAGGCGTGTTCATGCTCGACACGATCTCGCAGGACTGCGCCCAGCTCTATGATCCAGAAGTAGGCAGGCTCTGGTCGTGGACGCTGGAGCACTTCGACCTTGTGGCCGCCACAAGCGCACTGACCGAGGGCCAGCTCTCCCGACGCTTCGCGTTCGGCCCGGGCGTGCGCCGCGTGCGGAGCCTGCACTCGCTCGATCTGAACGACTACACTCATCCCCGTCCTGAGGCGGAGGACGTGCTGATCCCCCCGGGCTACATCTTCGTGGTCGGCAATCACTACGAGCACAAGGATGTGGCGCTCACGGTCAACGCACTGGCGGAGGCCGACCCTAAGCGGACCATCGTCGCCCTCGCGGGTGAGTGGCGAGCAGCCGCGCCGGCCGATAAGGGCGCGTACGCCCCCCGCCCGATCGAGCCACGGGCCAACGTGCTCCAGCTCAACGCGGGGCAGCTCACGCCCAGACAGCTGAGCGCTCTTTATCTAGGCGCCGCCGCCGTCGTATCGCCGAGCCATTACGAGGGCTTCGGCATGGCGGTGCTGGATGCGTTGGCGGCGCGTCGGCCGGTGTTTGTTCGTCCCTTGCCAGCGACGGCGGAACTCTGGAGCGAACTCGGAGGTGACGACAACGTCCACTTCTTCCTGACCACCGCCGACCTGAACCGTGATCTCGCGAGGCCACCCGCCTGGAGCGACGCGGGCGCCTCCACCGGGCGTCCAGGCGACGCTGCCCGGGCGGCGGCTGATATCGGCCGCGCGGTAGATGAGATGATCGCAGGCGTTGATTACGGACGCATCGTTCGCAGGCTCGCCAGCCTGTCGCGCCAGCTTGCGCCGCCTCCCGCCGAACCGCCCGCCATCGCGCCGACGACTCCGGAAGCCTTCGTCGCCCAAAAGATAGGCGCGCGGACGGAATACATCATGACCCGGATGCTGACGCTGCCAGGCGTCTTCCCGGTCCTGCGAAGCATGGCGCGGACAGGACGACGTGTCAGGAGCTTTATCCGTAAGCCCTGACTTTGTCGAACGACCACGATTGCCGTCGCACGGCGTCCGCGCGCTTCCGAGCACCCATTTTCCGGCTAAGTGGCCCAACGCTCGCCTAAGCCTCGTGACGCGGCGTCGCAGGCACGGGCGCCGCTTGACCCGCAGCTTCGCAGGCGACAGTACGGCCAATAAAAAAAGGGGGGATGATACGTGATCCGTTTACTGCTGGCGGCGAGCACGCTGGTCGGGACGCTGGCCTTCGCCGGTAAGGTTCAGGCGGCCGCGCCCAGCCCGTTCTCAGGCGAGACGGTGTTCGGCGACAGCCTGAGCGACGGCGGCAACTTGTCGATCTACGCCGGGCTGCCCACCCTCATGCGCTTCACCACCAACCCGGGCCTGACCACGGTCGAGGACGTTGCGAGCGCCTACGGTCTGCCGCTTACGCCCTCGCTGCAAGGGGGGACCAATTTCGCATACGGCGGCTCCGGCGTGAACACCAACGCGCCCGGCACTCCCGTCGGCGTACCTACAATAACCCAGCAGGTAGAGACCTACCTTGCGGCCGGTCCAAAGCTCAGCGGAAGCGAACTCTACACCGTCTTCGGCGGCGCAAACGACATCTTCTACCATGCGACGGAGGCGGCGCTCTACCAGGTGACGGCAGGGGGAAAGTCCCCAGCCACCGCCGCGCTAGAGGCGTTCGAGGGGGTGTCGTCCGTCGAGAGCGCCACCTCCGCCACCTCTGCGATCCAGGCGGCCGCCGCGCAGGAGCTCAGCCTGATCGGCGCCCTGCAGAAGGCGGGTGCGCACTACATCGTGGTGTTCAACCTGCCCGACATCGGACGCACACCTGAAGCCGCCGCCGACGAGACGCTCGTTCCTGGATCCAAGGCCGCGCTGACCGGCTTCTCGAACAGCTTCAACGCGGTGCTGAACGCCGGCTTGGCGTCTACAAAGGTCGGAATCATCCCCGTCAACACCTTCGCGCTCCTCAATGAGGTGCTGGCTGACCCCGCTGAATACGGCTTCGTGAACAGCACCACGCCGGCCTGCACCACCTCAAGCTCGTTGAACTGCACCCGCGCCACATTGGTGACGCCGACGGCTTACACCAACTACGTCTTCGCCGACGGAGTGCACCCCACCACCACCACCCACGCCCTGTTCGCTCAGGTGGTGGAGAGCGAGATCGCCGCGCCGCAGCAGATGTCCCTGCTGGCCGAGGAGCCCCTGGCGACGCTGGAAGCGGAGCGCGACGCGGTGGGCGGCCAGCTGCTCTCAGACCAGCGCGACGACTCGACGGGAGTTCGGCTGTTCGCCACTGGCGGCTATGTGCGCCAGCATTTCTCCAGCCAGTCGGCCACGCCCTCAGCCCACGACGATGACGGCCTGATCACCGCAGGCGTCGACTACAGGATCACTCCACAGGTCAGCATCGGCGGCGAGCTGAGTGGGGGAGCGGCCAGCGAGGCGCTCGACGGCGAGCTGCGCCGCTTCCACACCGACAGCATCATGGGTTCCGTCTTTGGCCAGTACGTGCGTGGTCCCGCCTATGTCACGGGGCAGGGTGGCCTCGGCGTGGTGAAGTTCGACGACATCCAGCGCATGTTCGCCATCGGCCCGGCGACCCGGGTGGAGAACGGCTCGGTGGATGGCGAGACCTACTCCGTCAGCGGCTCGGCCGGCTATTGGTTGGGCCAGCCGACGCTGCGCGCCGGCCCCTTTGTCGGTCTCGCTTACGAGCACGTCCACGTCGACCACTATGGAGAGGACGGTTCTGACAGCACCGCCATGATGTTCGGCGAACAGGACCGCGAGTCGCTGATCAGCGAGGCAGGCGCACGGATACAGGGCGCCGTCGTTCTAGACGGCTTTAGACTTCGGCCGTTCGCGGAACTCGCCTACGCCTACGATAGCATGGCCCGCACCCGCGATGTGCTCGCGGGGCTCAACACCATGAACGGGGTGTTCGCCATTCCCGGCTTTGCGGGAGATCGCCAGTGGGGCGAAGCCCAGGCCGGCCTGGAGACGGAGCTGAACGGCGGCTGGAGCGCCTACGTCTCCTACGAAGGCCGGTTCGCCGGGGCCTCTTCGAGCTACGATGGGGGTCGCATCGGCGTGCGATACGCCTTTTAGGGAGCCATTCACGAGATCGGACCGGGCGTTGAAACGCGCGTTATCGCCATCTGGATCGGTTTGTCTGGAGTGCGGTCAACGGGCGCCGGAGATTATCGCCCGCCAACCCGAGTGGAACATCAGCCGAGAATGGCCGAGATGGGCTAAGGCGGCCTCAAGAACACGGAGTGCAAGGCCTCACCGTTGACCGGTGCTTCGGCGCAGGGTCTGCTCACGCGTGAGCCGGCCGGCGGTCTTTGGAGACGCCATGTGGCGCGTTAAGTCGCTCGATCAAATCCTGGCCACCGCCGAGAAGAGATCGCTCAGTCGTTCGCTGGGCGCCATCCAGCTCACCCTGCTGGGCATCGGGGCGGTGATAGGCACGGGCATCTTCGTTCTCACGGCCGCGGCCGCCCAGAAGGCTGGGCCGGGAATGATGGTCTCCTTCGCCATCGCGGGCGCGGTGTGCGCCGTCGCCGCGCTCTGCTACTCCGAGCTGGCCGCCATGGTGCCGGTCGCCGGCTCCGCCTACACCTACTCGTACGCCGTGCTGGGCGAGTTCGTGGCCTGGCTCGTCGGCTGGGCGCTGATCATGGAGTATGCTCTGGGGGCGAGCGCGGTCGCCGTCGGCTGGTCTGGCTACACAACGGGGCTGCTCCACAACTTCGCCGGCCTGACCATACCCGCCGCCCTGGCTGCGGGGCCTGATGGGGGCGGGGTGATCAACCTTCCCGCGGTCGTGATCACGGCCGCGGCGACGGGCCTGCTGGTGATCGGCACCAAGGAGAGCGCGACGGTCAACGCCGTCCTGGTGACGGTGAAGATCATCGCCCTGGCGGCCTTCGTCGCTCTGACACTCCCGGCCATGCACCTGCACAACTTCACGCCGTTCACACCGAAGGGATGGGGCAATCCTCTGGGATCAGGCGGCGCCGGCGTGCTCGGGGCCGCAGCGTCGATCTTCTTCGCCTACGTCGGTTTCGACGCCGTCTCCACCGCCGCGGAGGAGACACGGAACCCGCAGCGCAACGTTCCCATCGGGCTGATCGGCTCGCTGGTCATCTGCACCATCTTCTACCTGCTTGTGGCGGGAGGCGCCGTCGGCGCATACGGCGGTCGCTGCATGACAAGCTGGCGGCCGCTCGTCAGCCCTGAGAACAACATAACCCTCGACGACCTACGAAGGCGATCCATTAAATGATAACATGTATTGCTTTTGAAATGACAGACTACAAGTGGAACACTTCACCCGTAGCCACGCTTGAAGTAAGTGTAAGTGTAAGTTCGGCTATCGGCTTCTGGCGTTTGATGAGGGACTAGAGCGTGACCGGATCAGTTTGGAGCGTATCCTGAGTTGACGAGGTAGTTGGCGCACTCCTGGGGGCTGAAGTGA
>NZ_CAHJWH010000005.1 GCF_903642205.1 Caulobacter sp. S45
GCCGCCACGATCTCATCGACCAGGGCGGAGCCCACCACCGCCGCATCCGCCACTCGGGCGATGGCGGCGGCGCGCTCGGGCGTGCGGATGCCGAAGCCCACCGCCACCGGCAGCCCGGTGGCCACGCGCACCCGCTCCACCGCCGGCGCGACGGAGGCCGCGTCCGCCTCCTTGCCCCCGGTTACCCCCGCCACCGAGACATAGTAGACGAAGCCGCCAGTGCGGTGCGCCACCACCTTCAGCCTCTCGGCGTCGGTTGTGGGGGTGGCCAGGCGGATGAGGTGCATCCCCTGCGCCTCCAGGGCGTCGGACAGGGGGTCGGCCTCCTCCGGCGGGCAGTCCACCACGATCAGGCCGTCCACCCCCGCCTCCGCCGCATCGCGGGCGAAGCGGGGGAAGCCATAGGCCTCCAGGTTGTTCAGATAGCCCATCAGCACGATGGGCGTGGCGTTGTCGCCCTGGCGGAAGTCGCGCACCAGCTCGATCGTGCCCCTCAGCCGCATGCCGCCGGCGAGCGCCCTCTGCGCGGCGCGCTGGATGGGGACGCCCTCGGCCATGGGGTCGGAGAAGGGAAAGCCCAGTTCGATGATGTCCGCCCCCGCCCCGGGCAGGCCGCGTAGGATATCCAGCGAGGTCGCGCGGTCCGGGTCGCCCGCCATGACGTAGGCGATGAAGGCGGCGCGCCCCTCACGCCTCAGGGCGGCGAAGCGCACGTCGATGCGGTTGGTCAAATGGTCCGCCCCAACTCGGCGGCGACGGTGAAGATGTCCTTGTCGCCGCGGCCGGAGAGCGACACGGCGATCAGGCCATCCTTCCCCAGCTCCCGCGCCAGATCGCCCAGCTTGGCGATGGCGTGGGCCGTCTCCAGCGCCGGGATGATCCCCTCCAGTTCGGCGCACAGCTTGAACGCCTCCAGCGCCTCGGCGTCGGTGCAGTCGCGGTACTCCGCCCGGCCGACGTCAAACAGGAAGGCGTGCTCGGGCCCAATGCCGGGATAGTCCAGTCCCGCCGAGATCGAGTGCGCGTCGGCGATCTGTCCGTCCTCGTCCTGCAGCAGGTAGGTGCGGTTGCCGTGCAGCACCCCCGGCCGCCCGCCGGTCAGCGAGGCGGCGTGCTTGGCGGTGTGCAGCCCGTGGCCGGACGCCTCCACGCCCACCAGCCGCACGCCCTCGTCGTTCAGGAAGGGGTGGAACATGCCGATGGCGTTGGAGCCGCCGCCCACGCAGGCCACCACCGCATCCGGCAGCCGGCCCTCCGCCTCAAGCATCTGGGCCCGCGTCTCGCTCCCGATCACCGACTGGAAGTCGCGCACCATGGCCGGATAGGGATGGGGGCCCGCGGCGGTGCCGATGATGTAGTAGGTGTCGTGGACGTTGGTCACCCAGTCGCGCATGGCCTCGTTCATGGCGTCCTTCAGGGTCGCCGCCCCGCTGGTCACCGGCGTCACGGTCGCCCCCAGCAGGTTCATGCGGAACACGTTGGGCTTCTGCCGCTCCACGTCGACCGCGCCCATGTAGACGAAGCACGGCAGGCCGAAGCGGGCGCAGACGGTGGCGGTGGCGACACCGTGCTGGCCGGCGCCGGTCTCGGCGATGATGCGCGTCTTGCCCATGCGGAGCGCCAGCAGGATCTGGCCCATGCAGTTGTTGATCTTGTGCGCGCCGGTGTGGTTCAGCTCCTCGCGCTTGAAGTAGATCTTCGCCCCGCCGAAATGCTGCGTCAGTCGCTCGGCGAAGTAGAGCGGGCTGGGGCGCCCGACATAGTGGGTGAGGAAGCCTCGCAGCTCGTCCTGGAAGGCCGGGTCGGTCTTGGCCCGGGCGTATTCGCGCTCCAGCTCCAGCACCAGAGGCATCAGCGTCTCGGCCACGTAGCGGCCGCCGAACTCGCCGAAGCGGCCTCGAGCGTCGGGATAGGCGCTGTAGTCGTTCGGCCGCATCGCAGGCGTGGGCTTGATCGGTGCGTTCATGCTCTTGGGAACCCGCGGGGCCTCCGGGCGATCCGCCGCCGTCCTCAGGCTCTGCGGACGGCCTCCAGGAAGGCCCGGATCAACGCAGGGTCTTTAACGCCCGGAGCGCGCTCCACGCCAGAGGAAACGTCCACCCGGGAGGCCCCCGACGCCGCCACGGCCGCCGCCACGTTGCCCGCCTCCAGCCCCCCCGCCAGGAACCAGGGGCATGCGAAGGTCCACCCAGCGAGGATCGAGGCATCGAATCCTGCCCCGTTGCCCCCGGGCAGGATTGCGTCCGCAGATGGCTTGGCGTCGAACATCAGCTGGTCGGCCACGTCCTCAAACGCCCGCGCGGCCTCCAGGTCGGCGGGCTCCGACACCCGCAGCGCCCGGATCACCCCGACCCCGGTGCGCGCCCGCACCCCGGCCACCCGCGCAGGCGTCTCGTTTCCGTGCAGCTGGATCAACTCGGGCGCGAGCGTGGCCATGATCGCATCCAGCTCGGCGTCCGATGCCTCCACCGTCACCGCGACCGCCTTCACCCCCGCGGCCCGCGCGGGACGGGCGAGTTCGGCCGCCTGTGCGGGCGCGAGGTTGCGCGGGCTCTTGGTGAAGAACACGAACCCCACATAGGCCGCTCCCCCCTCCACAGCCGCCTGGACGTCCTCGGGCGTGGATAGGCCGCAGATCTTGGTGGCGACGGGCATGGGTGGAGTCGGCTTCCTTAAGGACGCGTGCGCCGGCGGCATGCGGCCATCTGTGGGGTCGACTTGCACCACCAGTCGGCTAGTGTTCAACGCAGAATCAAGGAGCCTGGGTTTGGAAAGGCTGTTTCTCTCCCACCCGCGCTCGGTAGGCGAGACCTATTTCGAGCATCAACGGGCGGCGCTCGGGGTGGCGGCGGTCCTCTTGGGGGCCTTTGTGGCCTGCCTGGTCCACGCCATCGTGCCGCATCTGTTCCAGGCCACCGCGAGCGAAAAGATCAACAGGCTCCACCTGCAGCTGTCGGAGCGTCGGCGGTCGGCGCTTCTGGATGCGGGTCCACGCCACGGCGAGCGCATCGTCTGAGCCTCGGCGACGGGGTTGCGGGTCGGCGGGCGGGATTGGACCGCAAATCCGCATCGTCGGCCCCGTATGGGATCGCATCAAGGCTGAGGGCGAGCGGTCGGTCCGCACCCTTCCGCCGTGTGGTGGCGGTCTGCAATGGGCCGAACCCCTCGTTCGACTACTATCTGGCGCCTCGGCTCGCCGCCGCGACTGGACTGGACGTCACGCTGGCCGAGCTTCGGCGGCCCTGGGCGCTGAAGGACGACGCCCTGGACGACGCCCTGGTCCTGTTCTGCCGCTACGTCAGCGCGAGCTGGCTGGGGCGGCTGGAGCGCCGCCCGCCATCCGCCTGCGCCCTGTTCCTGGATGACGACTTGGCAGCCTTGGCCATCGACCCGGCCACGCCCCCCGCCTACCGCCGACGGGTCTGGCGTTGGGGGCCCTCGCAGTGGCCGAGCCTGGCGCGCCGGCTGCACTGCCTGATGGTCTCCACCCCTGTGCTGGCGGAGCGGTTCGCCGGCTGTGGGCCCGTGGTGCTGCCGCCGCTGGCGGGGACTGACGAGCTGCGTCTCCGGTCTTCGGGACACTTCGAGGCGCCGAAATTCGGCTTCCACGCCACAGCCGTCCACGTCGCCGAACACCGATGGCTTGCACCGATCGTTCGGGCGGTCCTGGACGCGACGCCCGGCTTGCAGGTCGAGGTGGTGGCCAACGGTTCGGCGGCTCGGTTTTGGGACCATCCGCGGGTCCACGTGGCGCCCCAGAGGCCTTGGCCCGAATACAAGGCGCGACAGCTGGACGGGGCGCTGGACCTGCTGCTGGCGCCGCTGCTCCCGGGACGCGCCAACCAGGCCCGGGCGGCGGTCAAGCGCATCGACGCGGCGCGGGTGGGGGCCGCCCTGGTCGTGTCTGACGCGGAGATCTATGGCGTGACCCGGGCGGAGCGGGAGGAGGGCATGCACCTGCCCCTGGACGCGAACGCCTGGATCGAAGGGCTGACGGCGCTGGCCGGGTCTCCGGACCGGCTGCGCCGTCTGGCGGCGCTGAACCGCCAAGTGCTGTCGGAGGAAAGGTCGCGGGCCAGGCCCCTGGTGGAGCCCGCCGGAGCGGAAGGTTGGTGGCGGCTATCCTCGCAGGACGAGCCGGGCCCAGCCTAGCAGGCGCCCGGCGTTCCACACGGCCTGCATCTTTGCGGGCGCGCCCTGCTGCAGCAGGTCTACGGCGTCCTCCGCCTCGATCGGCAGGCCCGTCCGGGGATCGACATAGAGCGGATAGAGCAGCAGCGCCGCCGCCACCAGGGCGTCCAGGACCAAGGGCCGCCTGGCGCGCGGCCATGCCAGGCTGTCCTGGGTGAGGCCGAGGCCGGCATAGAAGGGAAGGCCGTAGGTCGCCACCTTGCGCCCTCGCAGCAGCGCTTCGAAGCCCAGGAGAGAGGTGAGGGTGTGGACCTCGTCGGCGACCTGCAGCGCCGCCGATGCGCTCCAGCCGTCCAGGACCATGTCGGCGGCGGCCACGGCGTCCGCACGCGGGACCCGGCCCGGCCGATGGCCGCTCTCCACCTCCGGATGGGGCTTGTAGAGGATGCGCGCATCGGGGTGCGCGGCGCGGACGGCGCGCAGCAGGTCGAGGTTGCGGGAGAGGCCAGGCGCGCTCCATCGGATGGAGCCGTTCGTCTCCACCTGACCTGGAACAAGCACGACACGCCGGCTGTCGGGGATGAAGTCGTGCGCGACGCCGGCCAGGTCGTACTTGCCAGGGCCGGTGTCGACCAGCCGGCCGCGCAGCCGGGCCGCTCGCTCGAGCAGCGCCGGCGTGAACGTCGTCTCCGCCAGGATCCGCTCCAAACGGCTGTCAGCACGGGTGTCGTGATAGATGCCGACATCGTCCAGGACGAAAGACACGGCCTGGCGGAAGTCGGACCCGAGCCCGAGGGATCGAAGGAAGCCGTCCTCCATCCGCAGCAAGGGCAGGCGCAGCCCGCCCGCCCGGTCGGCCAGCCCGGCAGGCTCCCGAGGCGCCCAGACCGCCACCGCCGCGCCAGCCTGCGCCGCCCAGCCGAGGGCGCGCCGCTCCGATCCCTGGAAGCGCACCTCGCGGGCCGCCCGCTGGAGGAAGGGCAGGAGCTGGGGGCGTTTCCAATGCTGCAGTCCGAGCGCCACGATCCGCTCTCGCCCGGGCCTGCGGCGGGCGGCGACCAGGCGGCGCCCCGTGATCAGTCCGTCGCAGGCGACGCCCCGGACGGGATCGAGGTAACGGGGATAGCGATGGTAGGCGGCGGCGAAGACCTGCTCCAGGCTTGGCCGGGCCCGGCGGCGAGCGCTCGCCAGGTGGTCCTGCGTCAGGCCCCAGCCGGCATAGAAGGGCAGGCCGAAGCAGCTTACCGCCGCGCCTGCGACCAGGGCCTCGAAGCCCCCCAGGCTGGTGACGGTATAGACGCGCAACGCCCGGCGAGCCTGCTCGGGCCAGTTCGCCCCCTGCGAGTCGAGCTCCACGCCCCGCCGGTGGGCCAGCTCGGTCAGATAGGCGCGGCGTCGCCCGGCGATGACGTCCGGATGGGTTCGGACGAGCACGCGCGCGCCGGGGTTCTCGGTTATGGCGGCGTCGAGCATGGCCTCGAACGTCTCCACGCCGGCCCCGCCGGCGGAAACGGAGATGTCGCCGCGGGTCTGGTCCAGCACGTACACGGTCGAAGGCGTGGAGGTTTTGCTTCCGCCGTGGAGTGGCGCGTCCTCATTGTACTTGGTCAGCCGCTCGGCGCGCACCAGCTGGAGCAGCTCGAGGGCGTTGGGGCCCGGTTCGAGCCCCGCCTCGATCAGGGCTTCCAGACGGGAGGGCGTGGAGGCGTCGTAATGGACGCCCACGTCGTCGACCAGCAGGCTCCAGGGCTGCGCGCCGGTCACGCCCAGGCCGGCCGAACGCAGGAAGCCGTCCTCAAGCGCCAGATAGGGCAGACCCAGCCGGGCCGCCTCCTTCCGGGCGCGGGACGCGGTGGGGCGATGGCCCCAGCCGGCGATCGCCGCAAGCTCGCCCACGCCGCGTCCGACCATGCCGACCGGTTCGCCCCAGGGCTCCAGGAAAACCGAAAGTCCGGGCGTGCGAAGCAGCTTCCGCGAGAAGACGCCGACCTTGGCCCGTCGCGAGCCCGAAACCGGCGTCACCGCTCCGCGTCCTGCAGGAACTCGGCCCGGAGCGCCATGAGCGTGTCCAGCAGGGCGGAGGCGTCCTCGTGCAGAGCGTAGGGCAGCAATCGTCCGGTGGAGAGCCGGCGCAGCCGGGCGGCGATGGCGCCGATGTCGAAAGCGATGGCGAACAGGCCGTGGCGCAGCACGTGGGTCAGGGTGAACGACCAGGTCTCCGGCCAGATGGCCGGAAAGAAGGTGGCGTGGGGCGCTATCTGGTCCAGCAGCTCGGCCACCTGACCCTCGGCATACCGCCCGTGCACGGCGACGCCTTCGCGGCGCAGGGCGCGTGCGCCCGAACTGTCGCCGAGCAGGGTCAGTCGGATCGGCGCGCCGGTGAGCCGTATGCGGCGGGCGAGCCGAAGCACCACGTCATAGCCCTTGGGCTGGTTGAGGCCGCCGAGAATGACCAGGTGCAGGGCTTCTCCGGCGAGCAGGCGAGGCCTTGCCGGGAGCGTCGCCGGGTCCGCCTCAGGCTCCCAGACCTCGATCGCGACGTCTTTGAAGACGCGCTGCAGGCGAGTCGCCAGATCAGTGCTCGGCGCACTGACCCGCACGGCGCCGGTGAGCAGTTCGTTCGCTCCCGCCCGCCATGACTGCCTCGCCGCGCCTCCCGGGCAACCTGCACAGGCTCGGTCCGGCAGATCGCAGAAGCGGCCTTCCGCATCCACCAGGTTCACGCGCGGACAGGCCAGATAATAGTCGTGCAGCAGGACCTCGTACTCCAGTCCCAGGCCGGACGCCCACGCCTTGGCCCAGGCGAAGGCGCCCGGCGGGAGGTCGATCAGGTGGTTGAACACCACGCGTTCGACGCGAAGGGACGCCATCAGGTCGGCGCTGTCCTTCGACAGCAGTTGAGAGCGCTGCGTCCCGTCTGCGTCGGCGATCACATACAGCGGCCGCCGCGCGCCGATCCGGCGGGTCCGCAGCGGGCGAAAACCCTCCGCGACGAGGCGGGCCGAGTAGTGATCGAGATATCCCGTGCTGCCGCCGCCCCGGGCATGGTCCAGGATCAGGGCCGCCGGCCGATCGGGCGTCCCGACCAGGGCGAGCGAGGGCGCCGGCTCCCGTCCCGCACTGCGACCCGTCCTCAGATAATGCAGGTAGGGCGCTCCCGGCGGGACGCCGCGGCTGGACTGGCGGTAGTGACGCGGATCGAAGTGCAGGGCCGGCGAGAAGCCCTGGCGGTGTCCGAGCAGGAGGTAATGCAAGGCCGGGTCCCGGGCCGCCATTGCGGCGAACCGAGCCTTGTCGAACTGCAGAAGGTAGAAGTCCGGCTCGAAACAAGGCTCCAGCAGGCGAAGGTCGCGCGCGTGGATCGCTCGCAGCCGCGCGCGAAGCCAGGGTGGCCGGCCGAACACCAAGTCCCGAACAAGACCTCGCCACGACCGGACCAGGCGCTGGGTCGCCGGACGGCTCCAGCGGTCCAGTCCCCCTGACCCGCTCGCCCCCATGATCCGACGATGCCGCAGAACCCGCCTCCCCGCGACACACATAGGCTGCGCCTGGAACGGGCTCCAGTGGTACACCGCCGCACGTCGAGTTGGTTCGGGGAAAGCAGGTCCTTGCCGCCGCGCTCCAGAAGTTTCCGCAGCATGGCCGTCCGGTTGCGACGCCTCGTGCCGGTCCTGGCCGAGCGCCTCCGGCGCAAGCGGCCCGCCCTCGCGCGCGCGGGGATCGCCGCGCCGCTGATGCGGAGCCTGGCGGACCGCCTGCTGCGCTCCGGGCTGTTCGACGCTGCAGCCTATGCCCGCTCACTCGCCCGTCCGCAGGCCACTCCCCTGGCCTGCGCGCTCCACTATCTGCGGGAGCCTTCCCCGGCCGTGCAGGCGGCCCAGCCCCGGTTCGACGCCGCGCGCTACCGCGCCGCGAGCGGGCTAGGCGGTCGGGATGACCTGCTGACCTATTTCGCCGTCCGGGGTCGCCACCCGGAGGCGGCGCTGGTCGGGTTCGATCCGGCCGCATACCTGCAGGCCAATCCCGACCTGAGGCTGCAGGGGTGCGACCCCATCCGCCATTACCTGCAGCGGGGCCGCTGGGAGAACCGCTGGTCTGCTGGACCCGAGCTCGAGCTCGAGGGCGATGGCCCGGACCCGAGCTGGATCGCAAGCCTGCAGCCAAAGACCGCCGCCCCTCCGCAGGTCTGGGTGATCGTGCCGGTGCATGACGCCCGAGCGAAGACGCTGCTATGCCTGCGCAGCCTCCTGAGCGCCGCCTGCGAGCTTCCCCACCGGGTTCTGGTGGTGGACGACGCCTCGTCCGACCCGCAGCTTCGGGCGGAACTGGCGGCGCTGGCGCAGATCGCCCGCATCGATCTGGTCACCAGCGACACCAACCTTGGCTTCTCCGCGGCCGTGAACCTCGGTCTGAAAACCTGCGCAGGCTGCGACGTCGTCCTGCTGAACAGTGACACGGAGGTTTTCGACGGCTGGCTGGACCGGCTGCATCGGGTCGCCCGCTCACACGCGCGGGTCGGAACGGTGACGCCCTTGTCCAACTCGGCCACTATCCTCTCCTACCCGATCCAGCTGCGCGACAACCCCGCGCCGCTGGAGCTCGGCTGGGCGGCGCTCGACGGCATCTTCGCGAGCCGGAGCCATGCTCCCCTGGAGGCGCCCACGGCCGTCGGCTTCTGCATGTACATCACCCGGGCCTGCCTGGCGGAGACGGGCGGATTGGACGGCGAGGCTTTTCCGCACGGCTATGGCGAGGAGAACGACTTCTGCCTGCGCGCCGCCGCCGGGGGCTGGCGGCACATGGTCGCCGCCGACACCTTCGTGGCCCATCACGGAGCGGCCAGCTTTGGATCGCGTCGGCCGGGCCTTGTCGCGGCCGGATTGAAGATACTGTCGGCCCGCTATCCCCATTATCGCTCGCAGGTGGACGATTTCATCGCCCGCGATCCCCTGGCCGCGCTCCGCCTCGATGCGGATGTCCTGCGGCAAAAGGCGCGCTACCCAGCTGGAACGGCCCTGCATTGTGTACGGGAGCGGCGCGAAACGGGCGGACTCCAGCTGGTCTTTGATCCCACCCGGGGCGAACTGCTTCTCTTTAGTCCTTCAGCTCCCGTCATGCCCAATCTGCCCGCGCTGGATGTTCTGCGCCGTCCAGCTCAGGCAGCTGAACTCTTGCGCCGACTGGGCGCCACCCGCCTGATGCTGCAGGATCAGCGCTGGATCGGACCTGAACGGACGCGTGCGTTGACCGAGCTCGCCCGCGGCTCAAACCTTGAGATTTCGGCTGATGGCTGAGCACACGATGCAAATTGACGCTGACGCGGCGCTGGGTCGCTGGGGTGGGTCCAAGCAGGTTGCCGCCAGGGCGCGGGCGGCCTAAGCCGGGACTCGCTATGACTGCTTCCATCGATGGTCTCCTTACCGGCGCTGACGCCTCCCATGCGGAGGTCCACGTCAGCGAGCTTGAACGGCTGCTCTGCGCGCCGGACGCCATCGGCTCGATCGACCGGCTCATCCCGCGCGTGGCGGATGCATGGAGCCTGCAGTTTCCGGGCCTCAACTCCTTACCCCGGATGGACGGGGCCTTTCGGCCGCTGCGCATCTGCATCGCCACCGAGGATATCGTCGGCCCTGTCCGCAACGGCGGGATCGGCACCACCTATGCCGCCCTGGCCGAACTCCTGGCGTCGCTCGGCCACGACACCACGATCCTCTATCTCAAGGGAAGGGAGGTGGAGACCGAAAGTATCGAGCACTGGATCAACTACTACGCCGAGAAGGGCGTGCGCTTCGTCCCGGTCCCGAACTACGCCGCCGCCGACCAGTTCCGCACCAGCTCGGACCGGTGGCTCCAGGCGCCCTACAACATGCTCCGTTTTCTGCTCGCGACACCCATGGACGTGGTGCACGTCTCCGAATGGCGGGGTTCGGCCTATCTGAGCCTGCTGGCCAAGCGCCAGGGACTGGCGTTCGCGGAGACGCTGTTCGTGGTGAAGACCTCCTCGCCCTGGATGTGGAACCGGCTCTATGGCTCCCAGCCTCTGGAGCGCATCGAGGACCTCGCCAAGGTGCATGCCGAGCGCCAGAGCGTGGAACTGGCCGACATGGTCATCGGCGGCAGCCTGCACCTGCTGCGCTGGATGGCCAGCCAGGGCTACGACATCCCTCGGCGGCGCACCTTCGTGCAGCCCAACGTGGCCAGCTTCGACAAGCTCTCGCCGCTGATGAGCCATCGCTCGCTCACGCCCGGGCAGCGCACGCCGATCGACGAGATCGTCTTCTTCGGGCGCCTGGAGGCCCGCAAGGGCCTCTTCATCTTCTGCCAGGCGGTGAAGCGGCTGCGGCGCATGGGCGTGGCCCTGCCGCCAAAGATCACCTTCATGGGCAAGCCCGGCGCCAAGCTGACGGCGCGGCCGGACCAGACCATATTGGAATACATCGAAGACGAGACACGCGACTGGCCCGTCGAGATACAGGTGCTGTCGGAATACCAGCAGTACGAAGCCATCGACTACCTGCTCGGTGGCGCGCGGCTGGCGGTCATGCCGTCGGTGATCGAGAACTCCTCCATGGCCATCTACGAGGCCGCCATCTGCCAGGTGCCCTGCGTAGCCACGGCGGTCGGCGGCAATGCGGAGCTGATCGACCGCCGCGACTGGAGCGAGGTGCTCTGCGAGCCCAATCCGCGTTCGCTCGGCGATCAGCTGAAGGTCGCGCTGGAGCGGGGGGGCCACATACCGCGGCCGAGCTTCCACAATGAAGACAACCTGGAGGTCTGGCGTGACTTCCATCGGTCCCTCGGGGGCGGCCTGCTGGAGTGGCTGATCGCCCCCACGCGCCCGCTGGAGCACGAGGAGGCCAGCCCCAAGGTCTCGGTGTGCCTGTACTATACCGGCCGCGACGAGGCCTTGCGCGCAAGCCTGGAGAGCCTCGCCGCCCAGGAAGTCCTGCCATGCGAGGTCAGGATCGCGGTGGATGCGGACGACGCGGCTGCGTTCCAGCGCGCCGAAGCCCTGGCGGCGAACCTGCCCTTCCCGGCCAAGGTGGAGGAAGCCTTCGACCTCGACGCAGGCGGCGCGTTCAATCAGCTGGCTGAAGCGGCCGTAGGCGACTTCCTGCTGTTCCTTTGGGACGGCGCCACCTTGAAGCCGCAGGCGATCGGCGCGCTCGGCAAGGTCGCGGCCTCGAGTTCAGCCAAGGTCCTCAACTACTTCTATCGCGTCGAGCCCGCAGGCGCGGCGGCCGACGGCGGCGGCATACTGAAGGCGCTTGTTCTCGGCAGCACGACCGACGGCTTCTTCCGCAACGATGTCACCCAGCTGCCGCTGTTCGTCGCCCGGCAGACCTTCGCCTCGCTCGGCGGTTTCACGACCGACTATCGCGTGCTTTGCCACGATTACGAATTCGTGCTGAAGGCCCAGCTCTCGGGCGTGGTCTGCGAAACCGCCCTGATCGAGCTGGGCGCGGTTGAGCCCTGGGATCCGGAGTGGCTCAGTCGCAAGGGCTATGATCTGGCCACCAGCCAGTTCAGGGCCATTCGGCCGAAGCTCGCCGCCGCCCCGCTCAGCCTGCGCGACCTGCTTCTGGCCAGCAAGGGCCTGCAGGTGCGAGGCGGTGGTCCGCGGGGCTGGAAGCGACCCAAGGAGACCGAGGCGGTGCGCCAGGTCGACTCCCTGCTCGGGCGGCTGATGTCCACGACCGGCGAGCCCTCCCGGCCGCCGGCCTCCAAGCGGGCCAAGCCTCGCGATGGCGCCGGGCTCATGCGGCTGCTGGATACCGCCGAGGCGCCTCGGGCCGTGGCGCGCAAAGCCCCAGCCGAGGTTCCACCCCCGCCGTGGACCCGGCTGGAAGGTCTCACCGGCGTGGTTCGCGAGGGCAATATGTTCGGCCACTTCCTCGGCCTTCGCGACGACGTCCTCCACGGCTGGGCGTGCGATTTCGGCGCGCTCAACCGTACGCTCAAGGTCGAGGTGGAACTCGACGGGCGCCTCACCACCCAGACCGCCGACCGGCCTCTCTCGGTCATACTGGGGCAGCCGCGCGAGGTGCGGCGGCATGGTTTCGCGATTGCGCTGCCCGAGACCGCCCTCTCCAAGTTCCGTCGCGCGGCGGGTCGGCACGTGGCGCTGCGGGTGGCGGAGTCCGGCCTGGTGCTGGCGGAACTGGATCTGCCCGCGCGCGGGGCGGAACTGGCCCACTCCGAGGTGGAAGGCTATTGCGACGCCAGCGACAACGGCGTGCTCTACGGCTGGGCGTGGCGACCCAGCCAGGCCGACCGTCATGTGGACGTGGCGGTGTTCCTGGATGGCGAGCTGATGGCGCGCTTGCGGGCGGACCGCTATCGGGATGACCTCCGCCATCGTGGGGTCGGCGATGGCGAGCATGGCTTCAACGTCACCTTGCCCAAGGCCGTCACCGCCGAGGGATCGCACCGGATCGACGTGGTGGTCGCCGACAGCGGGCTGCCCCTGCTGCGGTCCCCGGTCTATTCAGAGGGCCGCGTCATCCGCATTTTGGCCTCTCCGAAGAAAAGGCGGTTCATGCTTTGAAGGTGCTCATCACCGGAGGCTGCGGCTTCATCGGCGCCAACCTCCTGCGTCGGCTTGAGGAGCGGGGCGGTGTGGACGTGGTGGTGCTCGACAACGAGACTCTCGGCCGGCGCGAGCACCTCGGCGAGTTCAGCGGCGAGTTCATCCACGGCGACATCCGCGACCTGGACCTGCTAGATCGGGTGCTGCCCGGCGTGGACGCCGTCGTCCACCTGGCCGCCGATACGCGCGTGCTGGACTCCATTGCGGAGCCCGGCCTGAACTTCGACGTCAATGTCCAGGGGACCTTCGGACTGCTCCAGGCGATGCGTCGAGCTGGCGTGCGGCGGCTGATCAATGCCTCCACTGGCGGCGCCATCATCGGCGAGGCCACGCCACCCGTGCACGAGGAGATGGTCGCGCGTCCGATCTCGCCCTACGGAGCCTCCAAGCTGGCGGTAGAGGGCTACTGCTCCGCCTTTGCGGGCAGTTACGGCTTCGACGCGGTCTCGCTGCGCTTCTCCAACGTCTACGGTCCGCGGTCCTTCCACAAGGGAAGCGTGGTGGCGGCCTTCTTCAAGACCATCCTTCGAGGCGAGCCTCTCATCGTCTACGGAGACGGGGAACAGACCCGCGACTTCGTCTATGTCGAGGATCTTTGTGACGGGATCGCGCAGGCCTTGGCCAAGCCCTGTTCGGGCGTCTTCCAGCTGGGGTCCGGCCGCCCGCTCTCGGTCAATGGGCTGATCGCAGCGATGCAGCCGGTGGTCGCGCCGCGATCTATCCCGGTCGATTACCGGCCGGCCCGCTCCGGCGAGGTCCTGAACACCTGGTGCCAGATCAGCCTCGCAGAACGGGTGCTGGGCTTTCGGCCGCAGACGCCGTTGCACGAGGGCCTCGCGCGGACCTGGGCCTGGTTCCTGTCGCAGCCCGCTCCGCCGGCGTGAGGCGTCGTGCCTACGGGTGAGCAGGACCAGCTTGCTCGGGGATGGATCGACGGCCAGCGCGGCGCCTGGCTGGTCGGCTGGGCGTACGATCCGGCGCGACCGCACCGCAGGCTCGCGCTGGAGGTGCGGCGGCCAGGGCTGGCGTCCGTGACGGTGGTCGCGGACCGCTACCGCGCCGACGTCCAGGCGGCGGGCCATGCGGACGGATGCTGCGGGTTCGTGGTCAGGACCGGTTCCGCCGGCGCTCAGGACATGAGCATCGTCGTCCGCGACACGGGTCAGCGGCTTGGCGCCCAGGCGCCTCGCCGGGCGCGGCGCCTGCAACGCCGCCGGCATGGTGTGCTGCTGCATCTGGACTGGCCGACCTCCGGCGATCCGGCGCTGACGGGTTATGCGCTCGCGCTCCGAACGCCACTCCGTCGCCTGCAACTCGGGCTGCGGCTCGACGGCGAGCTCCTGTCGTCCGCTCGCGCCACGCTCCACCGATCCGACGTGCCGAGGTGGCGTGGAGACAGCCTGCATGGCTTTCGCCTCGGCCTCAGGCCGGCGCGGCCGTCGGCCCGCACCCTCTGGGTGGAGGACCTCCAGACCGGGCGGCGCCTGGCCCGGCTCGATGAGCGGTGGAGGCGCGCGTGCGGCTTGGCCTGATCCTGCCGGATACGGACGACCCCTGGCGGGCTTACAACCTGAAGCTCGGGTTCGGAGAGATCGCAAGCCAGGCGGTTCGCGCGGGCTGGGAGGTCGAGACGATCGGGCCTTGGCCGGGCGCCCATGACGCGACGCCGCCGCCGATGGACGGGGTCGGTTCGGTACAGCTCGCCTCGACATCGCCGACCGTCCTGACCGGACCGGGTCCGACCTCGCTGACCCGCTCGCTCTATCTCGGACACCTGCTGTGGCGCCACGTCCGCGACGGGCGATACGATGTGCTGCTGGGGCCCCTGGCGGGCGGGCTTCTGCAGCCTTGCCTCATGAGCCGTGCGCTGGGAGAGGCATTGACCGGCACGGCCATAGGCCTCTGGGGCGATCTTCCCACAACCGCTCGTGTCCGATCCGATGAGACCCTGCTCACCACGATCAGGCCGCTGGTCGATGACGCCCTGGAGCGCAGCTGCCTCGCCCTGGCGGACCTGGTGTTCGCGCCCTCGGAACGGGAGGTGCGGCGGCTCCGGGAGCTGACCCCCAATCCTCCTCGTCCCGCCGTCCTCGCCAGCCTGCCCGCCCCGCCCCGCGAGAGACGTCCGCCCGGCCGCCGGCCGGGACGCAAGCCTAGAGAGCTTGTCTTCGTCGGTCCAGGACTGGACGGCTACGGCGTCCAGCGGCTCCTGGCGTGGATGGACAGGGCCCAGGCCGCGCCGGAAGAGACCGCGCGGGTGGTCTTCGCCGGACCGTGGCGGGACGACGCGCCTGGGCCCAGCAAGGACCTGCTCGGCGTCCGCGCGACAGGATGGCAGGCAGAGTTCGAGCTGCTGTCCACCGAAGACCCCGGCCAGGTGCTGCAGCGCCTGGAGGCGACGAGCGGGACCGCGCTGTTCCTTGGGCCGGACACCGACGACGACGTGCTGCTTCGCCAGACCCTGGCGCGAGGCGTTCCGACCCTCGTCGTCCCGGACCATCGTCTCGCCCCGGCGACCCCGCCGCCGGTCGACGCGGCCGTCAGCCCTGGCCTGGCCGCCCTCGGGGGGTTGGTCCTGCGGGAGGATCATCTGACGAGTTCGGACTGGGTCCCTCACCTGGAGCGCCTCAGCCGCGAGCGACGGACGCCGGTCCTGCAGACGTCCGCCTTGCCGCGGATCAGCGTGTGCCTGACCCATCTCGACCGCCCGGAGGCGCTGCAGCGCGCCGTCGCGAGCATCGGCCGATCTGCGGAAGTCGTTGTCGCGGACGTAGGGAGCCGCAAGCTTGCGGCGGCGGCCGTCCTGGAGACGCTGGAGGCCGAGGGCTGTTCCGTCCTGCGTCTGGGCACGATGGCCCAGGGCGCCGCCTGCGATCGCGCAGCGCTCGCGGCCAGGGGCGAGGTGCTGACCTTCCTGGACGACGACAACGTCTATCAGGCGGAGGGCTGCAGCCGCCTGGCCGCCGCGCTTGTGGCCGGGCCGTTCGACGTCGTCGTGACGAACCTGGCGCTTTACGATGGCGTGCCTGGACGAGGCGCGCCCGCCGCACACCTCGTCTTCCTGGGCGACCCCGGTTCCGCTGGCTTGTTCTTCAACGGATTTGGAGACATCAGCCTAGCCATCCGCCGCGTTGATTTCCTGCGGGCGGGCGGCTTCGGCGACTACGACGGACCGGGGCTCGACTGGGCCTTCCTTGCCCGCGCGCGCAGTCGCGGGCTCAAGATCGGCGTGCTGCAGGAGCCCGCCGTCGGCTATGCCCGCGACATCGAGACCGCCCGCCTGCGATGGCGGAAGCTGGACGGGGAGAGCAGCCGTCGTGAGGTCCTCGAGCGTTACGGAGGCGCGTTCGACGCCGCCCTCGTGGCTCGCTACGCCCAGGCGACATCTTCCGACATCCTGCAGGTCTGAACGCAGCAACGGCGATCACCTTGCAATCAGGCCGACAACTTGTCTGCAGCGCCTTCCACCGCGGGCGCCGGGACGCCGCCCTGGCTCAGCGCGCTGAGCAAAACGCCCCCGAGCGCGAAGGCGGAGGCGTCCTGCTGCACTCGAACGGTCGCCGCGCCGCCACAGACGATGTAGTCGGTGCGAAGGTCATCTCCGGCATCCGTCAGAGCGGGGCCGTGATCGCCGTAAAATCCTAAAACCCCTCCTCGATCCCGCACGACGCAGTCAGCCAGTCTTCCCAGCATGGCGTCGCCCGCGGAGACGCCTTGCACGTAGGTTGCGAGGCTGTCGCCGTCTTTCGAGGCGGCCCATGGACCATGGTTCTCCATGGTGATGACAAAGATGAACAGCGGCTGGCGCGCCTGGTCCAAGAGACGCTGAACGAATTCGGCGACCGCTGCGTCCGTCACGAACCCCCTCCGGGTCTCTGCGCCGGCAAAGGCCTCTATCCCGTAGAAGGCGTCGAAGCCCAGACGCGGAAGGACCCTATGACGGTTGTAGAAGCGACGATCATAGGGGTGCACGCAGACGGTCCGGTACCCCTGCGCGCGCAGGATGAAGGCCACCGAGGGCAGGGGGGCTTGAACGAAGCCGTGATAGGGGTTGAACCGGTCGTAACCCAAAGCCTGGCTGTCAATGCCCGTCAGCACTTCGAACTCGGTGCGAACGGTGTTGGCGCCCCAGGTCGGCGTCGTCAGCCGTCCGCTCCAGGCGCTGCTACAAGCCTCGTCGAAGCGCGGCGAGGCGTCCGCCGTCCCGGCTCGCAGGTGACGCGGATCGGTGAACGACTCGCATTGCACCAGCACGACAGGACCGGTGCAATCGCTGCATGCCGCGGCTTCGAGGGCGGCCTGGGCCTGCGCGCCCGCGCGGGTCGCCCTGGCGCTCCGCTCAGCCCTGGCGATCACGCCGTAGAGGATCAGGCTGACGAGCGGCCCTAAGCGGCTCGAGTCGGCCGCCGGATCGTCGCTGGGATGGAAGCGACGGAGGAGGGTGGCTGAGGCGGGGTTCAAGGGACCTGCCAGCATCCAGATCATGACGACGAAGGTCCCGGCCGACGCCAGGGCGCGCCACGGCGACCAGGCCCAGGCTGCGGGCTCCAGCGCGCATAGCGTTCCCATCAATCCAACGGCCGCGACCGCGCCGGCGATCACCCGCTTGGGCCCGACAAAGGGCAGGTAGAGCTCGGGATGGCGCCCCACCTCGATCAGCTCAGACATGTCGGAGAAGATCACCGGCTCCCGGAGCGTCTCGCGCTTATAGAAGTCGGCGAAGGCCAGGCCGCCGAGCAGCGAGAAGCTGGTCAGCCCGGCGAAGATGGGTTTGGAGGTGGCCCAGGCGAGATAGAGGAACATGCCCAGGGGGCCGCACATGTCCAGCAAGAGGCTGAGCACGCCACTCACGCGCGCGCGCGCCACCCTGCGCCCGATGAGCCAGCCTGCGAGGGCCAAGGCGAGGCCCACGGCTGTCCGCCCGAAGTTCACGGACGCTCGATGTTGAAGTGAAAACCGCGGAAGATGGGATCGGTGATCCAGGTCGGGCCGAGATCGCCGAGCTTCATCCCCAGGATCAGCGGCCAGGGAAAGCCCCAGCGAGGACGGCCTTTGTCAACGGCGGCCTGAAGACCTCGTGCAGTCTTCTCCACGCTGCTCAGGAAGGGCGTAGGCCCGTGCCAGCGATCCGTCATGGGCGTGTCGAAAAACCCCGGGCAGGCGACAGTGACCCGAACGCCGGCCGGGCCGCAGAGGGTGCGGAGCGCTTCACCATAGGCGCGCACTCCAGCCTTGCTGGCGGAGTAGCCGGGGCTGTAGGGCAGTCCCCGCAGCCCGGCCAGCGAGCTTATGAGCGCGATGCGGCCATACCCGCGTTGCAGCATCAAGGGCAGAACCGGCTCGACGGTGTTGATCGCGCCGATGAGGTTCGAGGCGACCTGCAGGGTCGCCAGTTCCGCTCCTTCGCCAAGCTGGCCCGGCGCGACGCCCGCGGATACGCCAGCTGACGCGATCAGAGTTCCAATCGGGGCACGAACGTCCAAGCCGGTCAGCCAATCCGCCAAGGCGCCGGCCTCGCGCACATCGAGCTCAGCGGTTTCAACCTCAGCCCCCCGCCGACGGCATTCGGCGGCGACCGCCGCCAACCGTACGGCGTTACGCCCGGTGAGTCCCATGCGCCGGCCTGGGCAGGCGTAGAGAGGCGCAAGGGCGCCGCCAAGGCCACTTGAGGCGCCGGTGATTACGACGGCGGCGAGAGGTTCAGCCTTGCTCAGGGTATCGCGAGTCACGACGTCAAGGTGAGCGACGGCGCCTCGACGTTCGGCTCGGCGCCCACCTGCGTAGACCATTGGGATGCGACGTCGCGCAGGTCGGTGGCCTGGTCGAGCCGGTCGGCCGCGTTTTGGACCGCCAGTTTCAGGGCGTCCTTCGAGTAAAATCCGCCATTGACCTGGGTTCGCTGGGCCACCACCCGACGGAAGGCGTCGAACGTTTCGAAGCTGGGCGAGGCGGCCTGTGTCCAGAAATCGTCCAGGCCGCCCTGGAACGTCAGCGTGGGCATGTTGTAGATGGCCGGGCCCAGCGCCATCACCGGAAGCCCGTAGCGCAAGGCTAGAAAGCCTGCCGTGCTGTTGATGGTCACCACGCCCTTCGCGCGCTCGTACAACGGTTCTATTTTCGAGTCCGGCAGGTAAACGACGCGGTCCTGTACGCCTTCCCTCATCGCAGCACGACGCGCCACTGCATTCCAGTCTTGCAGGCGGTTATCCAGCGGGTGTTCCTTCAAAACCAATTTGTCGCTCAGGGGGGCTCGATGCGCGAAGGAGGAGATGACCTGCTCGATGGCGGGCGCGAGCCGGCCCAACCAAGAGTGTTCGCGCACCTGCGAGTCGCAGTCGAGTTGGAGCGGAAAGACCCAGAATGACGTATCTGACGCCAGAAGCGCCTCAAGCCGGTTGCGCGATACCCGCTTGTCTATGGGCGAGACGGCGAAGCGGGACAGCCAGCCCGCATACTCCACTGCCGGATGCCAGGGCCGGTGGGTGCGATAGCCCGGATAAAGAGGGCTCATCGCCATCGACGCGACGTTGTAGCAGACGTCCTCAAAGGCACGGCGAGAGAACCGGCTTACGACCCGCTCCCCGTCAGTCCAGGGCGGAGCGGCTCCGGCGGCCTCCCTCACCCAGGTCGGGTCCCGCCTGAGTGAGGAGTAGCCATTGCAGCCGCCCTGCTCCAAGGTCACCCAATTAGGGCGGAGGTAGCCTTCCTCCACTACGTGAACCCGAAGGTCGCGGGCCCTCGCGAGCTTGCGGGCCACCTTGTGAAGGGGCCGGCAATCGCCGAAGAGCACCACATCAGTGATCTCCCATTGCTCGAGATGGCGTTCAAGAAAAGCAGGCCATCGCTTCAGGCCGTCTCGGAAGTCGCTGGCGGGAGTGCAGTTCCAGAACAGGCGGTCCCCGCCGTTCATATTGATGCGACGCACCTCGTGCCCACGGGCCAGAAGTTCACGCCCAAGATGGTCGAAGAACCAGCTCGCCATGCCTTGGAGGAACAAAAAACGCGCCTGCCCCATTTGGCTGCTCCACCGAAGAATGCAGAGTCTAAACTCCGGCCGGGTTAATTAGTCACCACACCTTACCGTGCGCCTGTGGCAAATCGTCTTCTCTTGAGCCGACTTAGGCCTTGTAGACGACGAAGGGTCGTCAGCAGTCCGACTTGCGGCAGAGAGGCGCCTGCAAAGGCGGCGACCACTTGTTCCGGACCACACGGCGCGGAAGACCGAGGGTCCAGGTATCGCGGATAGAGGATCAAGGCCCCCGCCGCCAGCGCCTCCACGCTAAGGTGGCGGCCTCGGCGCGATGTCGAGTTCAGATCCATCGTCAAACCCCAACCCGCGTAGAAGGGCTGGCCGTACGTCGTCACCTTGCATCCGTGCAGGAGGGCTTCAAAGCCGCAGAGCGAGGTGGAGGTGTGCACCTCGTCGTGCGCCTTGATCAGCGCAGGAGCCGAGACGCCACGCACCACTTGATCAGCGAAACGCCGCGCCTCACCGTCGGCGATCGCGCCACGCCGGTGTCCGGCGTCTACATCCGGATGAGGTTTGAAGGTGATCCAGGCGTCGGGACGGGCCGCTCGCACCTTGGCCAACAGGTCTAGGTTCGGCAGCCCTTGGCCGAGCACAAGGGAGCGGTCGTCCTCCACTTGGCCCGGCACCAGGATGCGCCATTGGCCGTTCATGGGCGGCAATCGATAATCGGCCGAACCGACGTTGTATTTGCTGACACCGGTCGCGACGATCTGCGCGATCAGCCGGCGCCCGCGGTCGAGCAACGCCTCGTCGAAGTCGTAGGTCGCCAGGATGTGCTCGAGGTCGCTCGGCTGCCGCGGATCATAATAAATTCCCCGCCGGTCCAAGACCGCGGAGGCGCCCTGAAGGAAGTCGGATCCCAGGCCCAACGAGCGGATGAAGCCATCCTCCATGCGCAGCACGCGCACACCCGCGGCCTCCGCGAGCGGCGCCAGCTGGGGAGGCTCGCGCGTGGCCCAGACAACCAGGTCCGCGCCCTTGCGATGCGCAGACTTCACCGCCCGGTCCGCTCCAGTGCGGAACAGCACCTTAGAAGCGCCCGCCTGGCGCAGGAACACTTCTACGCGGGCCCGCTTCCAAATGCTCATCCCGAGCGCCACGATGAGCTGCGACTCGGCCTGAAGTTCCCTCGTTGGCGCAGCCATGACCACACTCTGCTTGATTTCAAATGATTTTCCCGCAGAGCATATGGCCGCAGCCCGCGAAGGTTGACCTTCAAGGCCTCGACCTTGATGGTCGAACCGCCGGGCCGTCCGCCGGGGCGTCCTCAGTTGAAGTGGGTCTTGATCCATGCCCCAGGCCCTCATCGCCATCATTGGAGTGGCGGCCCGCCTTCCCGGGGCTGAAGACCTGGACGCGTTCTGGCGACTGCTTGTCGAAGGTCGGCATGCGATAACGGAAGTCCCGCAGTCCCGGTGGAGCCACGCACGCTTTGGCCATCCGCGGCGTGTCCCGGGACGCAGCTACACCTTCGCGGCAGGCGTGCTCGACGATGTGGCTGGCTTCGACGCCGACTTCTTCGGCATATCACCGCGCGAAGCGGAGCAGATCGATCCCCAGCAGCGCTGGCTCCTGGAGATGGCTTGGCGCGCGACAGAGGACGCGGGCCTGCGCGCCTCGGACCTGTCGAATTTGGACACCGGCGTCTATGTGGCGTCAGCAGGCGGCGAGTACGGCGCCCTGCGTCAGGGAGATCCGGCCACAGCGGACGCCTATTTCATGACCGGCGTCACCGGTAGCGTTGCGGCCAACCGAATTTCCTACACTTTCGACCTGCACGGTCCGAGTTTCACGGTGGATACCGCCTGCTCCTCCTCCTTGGTCGCGCTGCACCTGGCCTGCGAAGACCTGGCGCGGGGCCGCACCGGAGCCGCGCTGGTGGGCGGCGTGAACAGTCTGCTCTCACCGTATCCGTACATCGGCTTCTCCCAGGCCTCGATGCTGTCGCCGAACGGCCGTTGTTTCGCGTTCGACGCACGCGCCGATGGCTATGTTCGCGCAGAGGGCGCAGTCGTGCTGCTGTTGAAGCGGCTGGACGATGCGCTGACCTCAGGCGACCCGATCCGCGCCGTCATTCGCGGCACTGCCGTCAACTCCGACGGTCGCACCATGGGATTATCGCTGCCCAATCCGGCCGCCCAAGCCAAGCTGTTGCGGTCCGTCTATGCTGAGGCCGGCGTCGAACCCGGCGAGTTGGCGTTCGTGGAAGCTCATGGGACGGGCACCGCCGCGGGGGATCCGATCGAGACCGCGGCGCTTGGTGAAGTGCTTGGTCGCTCGCGCACGCGGCCATTGCCCATCGGTTCGGTGAAGACCAACGTCGGCCACCTGGAGGTGGCGTCCGGCATGGCGGGCCTTCTGAAGGCTATGCTGGCGCTGGACAAGCGCATACTCCCGCCCTCCCTCAATTTCGAAACCCCAAACCCTAACATCGACTTCGAGGCGCTGAACCTCACGGTCGCGTCGAGCGCCTTGCCGCTGCCGTCACAGGCACGGTCCGCAGGCATCAACTCGTTCGGGTTCGGCGGCACCAACGCGCACGTCATCCTGCAGGCGCCCCCGGAGTCGCCGCAGGAGGCGAGCGACGTCTCAGCCCCCGCGCCGCCGCTCGTCGTTTCCGCTCGTTCGGCGGAAGCGCTGGAAGCGTTGTCGCAAGTCTGGGCCGAGCGGCTGCTGGCCTCGCCCGAGCACAAGATCGGCGCGCTGCTGCGCGGCTCCGCCCGGCGTCGCGAGCAGCACCCCTATCGCCGGATCGTCTGGGGCGAGCAGGCCTCTGACTTGGCGGCGGCCCTCGCAGCGCCGTCCCCCCGCCGCAGCGACGGGCGCGCAGTCGGGGGCTCGATGGCCTTCGTGTTTTCCGGCAACGGATGCCAGTGGATGGGCATGGGACGCGCCGCCTACAGGTTCAACGCCGCCTTCCGCGATGGCTTGGCGATGGTGGACGCGGCGTTGGAACCACATATCGGCTGGTCAGCCGTGACGCGCCTGCTCGAGACGGAGGACGAGGCCGAGTTCCATCGAACCGACGTGTCTCAGCCCCTTCTGCTGGCGATCCAGATCGCCAGTGTGAAGGCCCTGCAAGCAGCGGGCGTGCGACCGACTGCGGTTGTGGGCCATAGCGTGGGCGAGATCGCGTCCGCTTGGTGCTCGGGCGCGCTTGACCTTGATCAAGCCTGCCACGTGGTCGCGGTACGCAGCCAACAGCAGCAGCGAACCGCAGACGCCGGCCGCATGGCGGCGCTTGGCCTGGACGTAGAGACGGCCCGGGGCGTCCTGTCCGAACTCGATCCAGAGCTTTGCATAGCGGCCGAGAACGCGAGCCGTTCGGTCACCGTGGCAGGCCCCGGCGCAGCGCTCGCCGCCCTGCGCCGCCGCGCCAAAGCCGAGGATTGGGCCTACAGGGATTTGTCTCTAAATTACGCCTTCCACTCAGCCGCCATGGATCCGGTACGTGAGGATCTGCTGGCGGGGCTGGCGGACCTTGCTCCTGCCGCGCCCGTCCTGCCTCTGTTCTCCTCCGTGACTGGCGAGCGCGTCGTCGAGCGCGACATGGATGCCGCCTACTGGTGGCGAAACATCCGTCAGCCGGTACGTTTCCGCCCGGCGATTTCCAACCTTGTGGCGGAAGGCGGCCGTATCCTGCTCGAGGTCGGGCCGCAGCCGGTATTGCAGTCCTATCTGCGCGATGCGCTGCGCCAGGCCGATGTCGACGGGCGCGTGCTCGCCAGTCTGAACCAGTCGACGCGCGATCCCGCGTTCGATCCCTTCGAAAGCATCGTCGGAGCCGCCTACACCGCCGGTTATGACCTGGAACAGAGCCCGCTCTTCCGCGGGAAGGCCGAGCCGCGCGATCTTCCAGCCCACCCGCTGCGGAGGGACTTCTATTGGACGCGCGCCACGACGGAGGGCGTCTATCCCCACCATCGCATCCAACATCATGCGCTGCTCGGCGACCGCTCCGAACAGAATTCTGGAGAGTGGGAAAACATCCTAGACCTGGTTTCGACGCCGTTTCTGGCTGACCATGCGGTAGGAGGAGTCGGTGTTCTGCCGGGCGCCGCCATCGTGGAGATGGGCTTGGCCGCCGCGCGCTTCTTGTACCCTGAAGCTCGGGCTCAGGAGGTGATCGACCTTCAAATCTTCGCGGGCCTGCCGCTCGAGCTCGGCGCTGCACGTCAGACGCGTTTCGTCGTCGGCGAAGGCGGGCGGTTCCGGCTCGAAAGCCGCGAACGTCTGGTTGAGGCGGGCTGGAGCCTGAACGCCACAGGCGTTCTCGCGGCCTGCACCGCCACCTGCGTGAGCCCGTCGACACCTGACCCTGACTTCACCATTTCGGCGGGCGAAGTCTACGCTGCGGCTCGCAGCCTTGGGCTTCAGTACGGACCCGCCTTCCAGGTGGTCGCCGGTGTGGATGCCCGAGCCTGCGGCGCCGCCCTTGTGCGGCTGGACCTGCCAAGCGGTGAGGTCGAGGGCGGCGATGTGCGCATCGGCGTCACGGCCCTTGACGGCGCCCTGCAGGGTTTCCTGGCCCTGCTTTGCGCGGGCGCCCTACGGCTTGCGGCAGGTGAAAGCCTTCTGCCCGAACGATTTGGACGGGTCCGCGCCTTTGCCGCGGGTCTGCCGGCATCGGCCGCCATACAGGTGGAACGCCGGGGCGTGCGTACAGTGGAAGGCCGCGTCCTGCTCTGTGACGGCCAAGGTAGGGTGCTGCTGGAGGCCACCGGCATCGTGTTCCGCCGCGTGCGGCTTTTCCAGGCGAGTGTCGAGGACCGCATCTTTCACACGGCTCTGACGCCGTCGCCGCTTGGATCGCCTGGTTCGCCGCAGTTTGAGCTCGACGTCGTCTTGGCGGCGGCCGAGGGAGCTGCCTTCAAGAACAGCGATGGTGCGGCTCTCCTCCAGGCCTATCTTCTTTCCGCCGTTCTGGCCGCGCTGCAGCAGATGGCAGGTGGGACATCGTTGTCAGCCGATCTCCTGTTCGTCTCCGGCAAGCTCGCCCCCGATGCGCTCGGACTCTTCAACGCGCTCGCCTCGGAACTGGTCCGCAATCGGCTGCTGTCGGAAGTCTCATCAGGCTTTGCTCCCACGGACGCAGACGGCTTTGGCGACTCGACCGACATTTGGCGCACCGCTCTGGACGAAGCGCCCGAGCTCGGGCTTGAGGCGGCCGTTCTCGCCGAACGCATCCGGGGGCTACCGGACCGGCTGGCTGGAGCCAAGACGGCGGCCAAGCTCCCGCCCGCGGTTGTGGAGCAGATGCTCTATCGGTCCGCCAGTGGTCAGGTGGCGTTAGGAGCACTTTGCGATGCGATAACGGCGTTGACGGCGGGATGGCCCGCCGAGCGGCCATTGCGGGTGCTCGAGTTTGGCGCTGGGGGCGGCGGCGCCACCCATCGCTTGCTCCGCGCCCTAGCTCCGCTCGGCGAGGCGCTGAGCTACACAGCCAGCGACGACTCGGCCGAAGAGTTGGACCGGCTCAAGGCGGTCGTCGGCGGCGGGCCGCAGGTCGTCGTGTCGCCACGGCAGGCCGTGAGCGGGCCTTTCGACCTGGTCATCTCCGCCTATGGCGGAACTCTGCTTGGACCTGCCACGACGACCTGGGCGCTCGACCAACTGGCGCCGGGCGGCGCCTTTCTATCTGTCGAGCCAGAGCCCAGCCTCGCTTGGACCCTGTTCCGCGACGGCGTTGCAGGGCGGCTGGAAGCCGAAGCCGAGCCACGCAGCGGCGCCCGCTGGGTCGACGCCCTCAAGCGTCGCAACCTGGCCGAAGCGTCAGCCGCCGTGGTGCGGGCCCCTCTATGGGCCTACAACCTGATCAGCGGCCGAAGCATGGCCCCGGCAGCGCTCGCCGCGACCGCCGTGTCACCGGGCGCCCTGGTGATAGCCGGAGCAAGTGACCCTGCGCTCAGCCAGGCCTTGGTCCAGACCGGCGCCAGCGTGGAAACGGTGGCCGACCCAGCCGAGCTGCAGGTCTTGGACGTTGCTGACGCCGCGTTCATCCTGATTGCGGACGTCTCGCCGCCTTTGTCGGAACGACTGACGGAGACCGTCGCCTGGATCACCGCGATCGTGGAGAGCGGCTTTCGTGGTCCCGTGCTGGTAATCACCCGAGGGGCCGGTGAAGGCGACATGGAGGCCGCCGCCTTGCGGGGCGCTGCACGCACCCTTGTGAACGAGACGCCAGAGCTCCCGTTGAAACTGCTGGACTTGGACCCAGGGCTGGACAGCAAAGACGCGGCGGCCGCCATCCTCTCCGAGCTGGCGGCTGGCGATGGCGAGATCGAAGTCTCGCAGACATCCTCCGGCCGCTTCGTACCACGCCTGCGTCAAGGTGTGGCGCTTCCCATCGGCAAGGAGCATGTTCTCGAGGTCTTGCAACCCGGGCTCCTGTCGAGCCTTACCTGGTCGGCTCCCCCCGCACGCCCTGCGCCCGCGCCCGGCCAGGTCACGATCGAGGTGGCGGCTGCAGGCCTGAACTTCCGGGACGTCATGTGGGCTCAGGGACTGCTTCCAGAGGCGGCCTTGCAGGACGGTTTCGCCGGTCCGACGCTCGGCCTTGAGTGCGCCGGCCGCGTAAGCGCGGTGGGTGCCGACGTGAAAGGCCTGAAGCCCGGCGATCGAGTGATGGCGATGGCTCCCGCCTCACTGGCCTCGACCGTGGTCACCCGGGCCGACGCGGCGGTCGTCTTGCCCGACCAGGTGAGCTTCGAGCAGGCGGCGACCATCCCGGTCGCCTTCCTTACGGTGCTCTACAGCCTGGACCACCTGGCGCGGCTGGAGGCCGGCGAGCGGGTGCTCATCCACGGCGCAGCCGGCGCAGTGGGTCTGGCCGCCATACGGCTGGCCAAGAGCCGCGGCGCGGAGGTGTACGCGAGCGCCGGCTCGGAGTTCAAGCGAAGCTTCGCTGAAGCATTCGGCGCCGACCACCTGCTCGACTCCCGGTCACTGAGCTTCGCCGACGAGGTGATGCAGCTGACGCACGGCGAAGGTGTGGACGTGGTCCTGAACTCGCTGAATGGCGAGGCCATGATCCGCAGCCTCTCCCTGCTTCGGCCTTTTGGTCGTTTCGTCGAGCTGGGCAAGCGGGACTACTTCGAAGACACGCGTGTTGGTCTGAGGCCGTTCCGGGAGAACATCGCCTACTTCGGCGTGGACGCCGACCGGCTGCTCACCGATCGGCCGGCTCTGGCGAAGCGCCTTTTGAAGCAGGCGGCCGACCTGCTGGCGGAAGGTGCGCTCGGTCCGCTGCCTTATCGCACGTTCGGGCGCGAGGAGGTCTGCGACGCGTTCCGGCTCATGCAGGGTGGGGGCCATATCGGCAAGATCGTCATAAGGCTGGACGACGCCGCGGCCGGGAGCGCCTCTCAGCCGTCCCCGCGATCGTTCTCGGTCAACGGCGAGGGCGTGTACGTGGTGACGGGCGGTCTCACGGGCTTCGGCCTTGAGACGGCGCGCTGGCTTTCCGAGCAAGGTGCGCGCCGTCTGGCGTTGCTTGGCCGTCGCGGGCCGACGACCCCGGACGCTCAGTCCGTCCTGGCGGAGCTACGCCGCGGCGGCTTGCAGGTGGAAGCTGTCAGCTGCGACGTGGCGGATGCAGGCGAACTCGCCCGCACGCTGGAGGCGATCCGGGCGCAGCAAGGCCCGATCGTCGGCGTCATCCACGCGGCCGCCGTTATCGAGGACGGTCTGCTGGCCTCGGTGACGCCGCAGGCGTTCGAACGCGTTTTACGCCCCAAGCTGGATGGGGCCCGCAACCTGGACGCCCTCACCCGCGACGACCAGCTAGAACTCTTCATCCTGTTCTCCTCCGCCACGACTGTTCTGGGAGCGCCGGGACAGGGCGCCTATGTCGCAGCCAACAGCGCGCTGGAAGCCCTGGCTGAGGCGCGTTTCAGGCAGGGCCTGCCCGCTCTGGCGGTGGGCTGGGGGCCGATCGCTGACGTAGGCATGCTGGCGCGAGACAAGGGGGTCGGCGACGCGCTGGCCCGCAGGCTTGCGGTCGAGCCCCTGACTGCGCGCGAGGCCCTGAATGCGCTGCCTGCCATGTGGAGCGCCGGCGTTCCGGTGGTGGCTCAGGCCGCGGTCCGCTGGGGCGCCGCGCGACGGATGTTACGGGTGCTGGCTGGCCCGAAGTTCGAAGCGATAGCCGGGGCCGGGGATGGCTATGAGCCGGAAGAAAGCTTGGCCACGCGCCTGAGCGGGCTCGCACCTGAGCAGGCCCAGGAGGTCGTTGCAAGCTTGCTGCGCGGCGAACTCGCGAAGATTCTTGCCTGCGCGCCAGAACGGGTCGAACTCGATCGTCCCCTGCCTGAACTCGGCATGGACTCTCTCATGCTCGTCGAGCTTCGCCTGGTGTTAGAGGAGCGTTTGGGCGTGGAGACGCCGCTGCTGGCGATTTCCGGAGCCACGACGCTAAACGCCTTGGCCGTCCGCGTGGTACGCATCGCCCTGGGCAGCGGGTCTGTATCGCTATTGGACGTGGCGCTGCGCCATGAAGGCAGCATCGTGCCAAATATGCAGTCCATTCCCGGCGAATGAGCGAAATCCCTCCCAACCGCCTGGGCGAGGCGGACAGGAACCGCCTCCTCCGCCGTATGGCCGCCGCACCTGTTCCCAGCCATGACAAGCCCGTCGAACTCGAGGCGGCTGCCCTCCCAAAGGTGGATCTGGCGACCCTCGACTTCTTCGCCGAAAGCCAGCTGATCCGGCGAGTGGGCGAGATGTTCGGTATCGCCAACCCCTTCATGCGACCCCACGAGGCGACGCCGGGTGCGACCATTCAGACCGACGGAACGACCTGCATAAACTTCTCGAGCTACAACTATCTCGGCTTGAACGGTCATCCGCAGGTGGTGCAGGCGGCCAAGGCTGCAATCGATCGATACGGCACGTCCGCCTCGGCCAGCCGCATGGTGGGAGGCGAGATATCGCTACATGGCGAGTTGGAGCGCGAACTTGCGGCGCTGCATGACGCGCAGGCCGCCCTTGTGCTGGTGAGCGGCCACGCCACGAACGTCACCATCATCGGCCACCTGCTGGGACCGCCGGATGCCGTGTTTCACGACGCGCTGATCCACAACAGCGTGCTCGAAGGCGCGCGTTTGTCACGGGCCAAGCGCTTCAGCTTCGTCCACAATGATGTGCAGGACCTGGAGCGACAGCTGAAAGCGCAAGCGAGCGCGCATCGACGCCTCATGGTGGTCGTTGAAAGCCACTACAGCATGGATGGCGATGTCGCGCCGCTGCCGGCCATCGCGGAGGCCGCGAGCCGGTACGGCGCTTGGCTCATGGTTGACGAGGCCCATGGCGT
Source organism: Caulobacter sp. S45 (assembly GCF_903642205.1). Lineage (GTDB taxonomy): Bacteria > Pseudomonadota > Alphaproteobacteria > Caulobacterales > Caulobacteraceae > CAHJWH01. The sequence continues at coordinate 29,062 of NZ_CAHJWH010000005.1, forward strand.
CGGCGTGCTGGGCGGAACCGGCCGAGGCGCGGCTGAGCATTTCGGTCTGGCCGCCGACGCCGTGGACATCTGGATGGGCACACTGTCGAAGTCACTGGCCGGCTGCGGCGGCTATGTCGCCGGGTCCGAGCGACTGATCGAGTATCTCAAGGTCTCAGCACCCGGTTTCATCTATTCCGTCGGCTTGTCGCCGCCGCTTGCGGCCGCTTCCTTGGCGGCGCTGCAAGTCATGAAGCATGAACCATGGCGCGTGGCGAAGCTCAACGCCAACGCTAAGCGATTCCGCAACGCCCTCCGCGAGGGGGGACTCAACACGGGAAGCTCGGAGGGTTTCAGTATCGTCCCGGTGATCACCGGCAGCTCGATACAGGCGGCCCGATTGTCACATGCTCTGGGCGAGTTGGGGGTGAGCGTCAATCCTATCCTGTTCCCGGCCGTGCCGGAGGGTTCCGCAAGGCTGCGCTTCTTTGTTTCCAGCTTGCATTCCGAGCAGCAGGTCGACGAAGCGGCAGCCGTGCTCCTGCGCCAGATTGGCAGGCTGGAAGTCGACGCGCCAGACTACTCCGTCCTCATGGCCCAACTCACCGCGGCTTCATAGGCCGAGAAGGAGAGCGACGAAGTCGAAATGCGCCTGCCAGGTGTGAGGTCGCCAAAAGCTCAGGCGCCCGGCATGTGGACGAGGTTACGACCCCATCATCGGCGAGATGCGCTATCTCCGGCGGCATGAAGGCGAGCATCGTGCGGTATTTCAGCGCGATGGCTTGCGTCCGCCTGGTCCTGGTCTTCCGCTTCGCGCGGATGAACGGTTGAAATCTGCTGCAATTGCAGGCTGCGATAGACATTTCGCCACGGCGCCTTCCGGCGCCTTGACGGACCCGCTCCATGGCGTAAGGGCTTTTAACATGCTGGTTTTCGTCGACGAACCCAAGAACATCAAGATCGTGCGTACCGCGCCTGAAGAGGGTACACGCACTAATCTGGGCAAGATCAACAAGTCCGTCTTGGAGATCCCTGCCGAGCTTCGAGAGAAACTGGATGAGGTCGAGATCTCTGAAACTGAGCAGATCGTCGAGCTTATGCGACGCGCAAGTGACGCCAGACTCCTCGCGGAAGTCGGTGACTTCCCCGCGATCTGCCAGCGTATGTACGAGTACTACGAACATACAGCCGATCCCGTCGAACGGCGCTGGATTTTAGGCTCGGTTCTCGAGATACTAAGGCGTGTTCGGCGTCTTGAACGACAGCAGGCGGGCGGCGGCGAGTAGATCGGCCCGAGTAGGTCGGCCCGAGTAAGTCGGCTTCAGACATCGACATCTTGGAGGGACAGATCATGGCTCATATCCTGGTTCTGGGCGGAGACGGTTTCTGCGGCTGGCCGACGGCGCTGCATCTCTCCAATCTTGGCTACGAGGTGACGATCGTCGACAACCTTTCACGTCGCAAGATCGACGTGGACCTCGAGGCTTCGTCGCTGACGCCGATCGCGCCGATCGGGACACGCCTGCAGGCCTGGCGCGAGATCAGCGGCAAGACGATCAATTTCGTCAATCTCACGCTCGGCGAGGACTATGATCTGTTCGTCGATCTCATCCGCGAGACCCGGCCCAAGGCCATCGTCCACTTCGCCGAGCAGCGCGCGGCGCCGTATTCGATGAAGGGACCGCGCGAGCGGCGCTATACGGTCAACAACAACCTGAACTCGACGCACGATGTATTGTCCGCCATCGTGGAAAGCGGGCTGGACGTCCACCTCGCCCATCTCGGCACCATGGGCGTATACGGCTACGGCACGGCGGGCATGACCATCCCCGAGGGTTATCTGCCGATCGAGGTCGATACGCCGGAAGGCCGCAAGGCGGTGGAGATCCTGTACCCGGCCAATCCGGGCAGCATTTACCACATGACCAAGTCGCAGGACGCGCTGTTCTTCTGGTACTACAACCGCAACTATCGCACCCGCGTCACCGACCTGCACCAGGGCATCGTCTGGGGCACCCAGACGCCGCAGACCAAGCTGGACGAGCGGCTGATCAACCGCTTCGATTATGACGGCGACTACGGCACGGTCCTGAACCGCTTCCTGATGCAGGCGGCCATCGGCTATCCGATGACCGTGCACGGCACCGGCGGCCAGACCCGCGCCTTCATCCACATCACCGACACGGTGCGCTGTGTCGAGCTGGCCATCGCCCATCCGCCGGCGCCCGGCGCCCGGGTGGCGATCATGAACCAGATGACCGAGACCCACCGTCTGATCGAGCTCGCCGAAATGATCAAGACGATGACGGGGGCGCCCTACCACCTGACCGCCAACCCTCGGAACGAGGCGGCGGAGAACCAGCTCGTGGTCTGCAACGACAGCTTCGTGAAGCTGGGCCTTCGCCCCACCCGCCTGCAGCAGGGCCTGATGGAAGAGGTGACGGAGATCGCTACCAAGTACGCAGATCGTTGCGACCGGAGCAAAATCCCGTGCGTGTCGAACTGGACGCCGCAGCACGAGGTGGTCAGCGTCGCGAAGGTGGCCTGAGGACGGCCGCATCGCGCCACCGCAGGCGCACGCTCTGCACCGACTCCGCCTCAGCGATCACCGAGTCCATGCGCGTCGGCCTGATCCAGGGGCGACGTCGGCGCGCCGCAAGCGGCGGCGGGGAGCCCGGCCACCAGCTCCGGCCGGGATCGCTGAGAGAGCGCCGCGACTAGGCAGCTCAGTGCTGTCGCTGACATCCGCTCTGCGATAACAACCGCGCATCTTCGGGATTTGAGGCCGGGGAGGGCGAGCCCGCTTGAGTGCCGCTCAGGCTATCGAGCAAGACAGGATCATGTCCGCGTCACCCCACACCGCCGCCTCCAGCCCGCTCGTGCTGACCCATCTCCAGCGGCTCGAAGCAGAGAGCATCCACATCCTGCGGGAGGTGGTGGCCGAGGCCGAGCGTCCGGTGATGCTCTATTCGGTGGGCAAGGACAGCGCCGTCATGCTGCACCTGGCGCGCAAGGCCTTCCATCCTTCCCCGCCACCGTTCCCTCTGCTGCACGTGGACACCACCTGGAAGTTCAAGGCGATGTACGAGCTGCGCGACCGCGCCGCCCGCGCGGCCGGAATGGAGCTCCTGGTCTACCAGAACCCCGAAGCCGCCGAACGCGGGATCAACCCGTTCGATCACGGCTCCCTGCACACCGACATGTGGAAGACCGAGGGGCTGAAGCAGGCGCTGGACAAGTACGGCTTCGACGCGGCCTTCGGCGGCGCGCGCCGCGACGAGGAGAAATCCCGGGCCAAGGAGCGCGTCTTCTCCTTCCGCGCCGCCAACCACCGGTGGGACCCCAAGAGCCAGCGCCCCGAGCTGTGGAACCTCTACAACGCCCGTAAGGCCAAGGGGGAGAGCATCCGCGTGTTCCCGATATCCAACTGGACCGAGCTGGACATCTGGCAGTACATCCATCTGAACGACATCGAGATCGTGCCGCTCTACTTCTCGGCTCCCCGGCCCACGGTCGAGCGCGACGGTCTGCTGCTGATGGTCGACGACGAGCGGTTCCGGCTGAAGCCGGGTGAGGTCCCGGTCCAACGCTCGATCCGCTTCCGCACGCTGGGCTGCTATCCGCTCACGGGCGCCGTGGAGAGCGAAGCCCAGACCCTGCCGCAGGTGATCCAGGAGATGCTGCTCACCACGACCTCCGAGCGCCAAGGCCGCGCCATCGACAAGGACGCCGGCGATGCCAGCATGGAGAAGAAGAAGCAGGAGGGCTACTTCTGATGGCTGAAGATGCGACCCTCACCGACATGGCCGTGACCCAGGCCGTCCAGCCCTCCACCTACCAGGTGGAGAGCCTGATCGCCGAAGACATCGACGCCTACCTGGAGTTCCACCAGCACAAGTCGCTCCTGCGCTTCATCACCTGCGGCTCGGTGGACGATGGAAAGTCAACCCTGATCGGGCGGCTGCTCTACGATGCGAAGATGATCTTCGAGGACCAGCTGGCGACGCTGGAGGCCGACTCCAGGCGCGTCGGCACGCAAGGCGGTGAGATCGACTTCGCCCTGCTGGTCGACGGTCTGGCGGCCGAGCGGGAGCAGGGCATCACCATTGACGTCGCCTACCGCTTCTTCGCCACCGAGAAGCGCAAGTTCATCGTCGCCGACACCCCCGGCCACGAGCAGTACACCCGCAACATGGTCACCGGGGCCTCCACCGCCGACCTCGCCGTGATCCTGATCGACGCCAGGAAGGGCGTGCTGACCCAGACCCGGCGGCACAGCTACCTGGCGCACCTGATCGGCATCCGCAACATCGTGCTGGCCGTCAACAAGATGGACCTGGTCGGCTACGACCAAGCGACCTTCGACGCCATCGTCGCCGACTATCGCGCCTTCGCCGAGCAGATCGGGATCACCGACTTCCTGCCCATGCCGATCTCCGGCTTCAAGGGCGACAACATCACGGCGCTGAGCGCCAACACGCCCTGGTACGCGGGCCCGACGCTGATCGGCCATCTGGAGGCGGTGGAGCTCGACGTCACCTCCGCCCAGACGAGGCCGCTGCGCATGCCGGTGCAGTGGGTCAACCGGCCCAACCTGGACTTCCGCGGCTTCTCCGGCCTGATCGCCAGCGGCTCGGTCCAACCGGGCGATGCGGTGCGGGTGCTGCCTTCGGGCAAGACCTCCACGGTCGCGCGCATCGTCACCTTCGACGGCGACCTCGAGACGGCGGTGGCGGGCCAGTCGGTCACCCTGACGCTCGCCGACGAGATCGACTGCTCACGCGGCGACGTGATCGCCATAGCCGACGACCCGCCCCAGGCCGCCGACCAGTTCGAAGCCACCCTCGTGTGGATGGCTGACGAGGAGATGCTGGCGGGGCGTCCCTACTGGCTGAAGATGGGCGCCCAGACCACCAGCGCCACGATCCACGCCCCCAAGTACCAGGTCAACGTCAACACCTTGGAGCACTTGGCGGTCAAGACGCTGGAGCTGAACGCCATAGGCGTGACCAACCTGACCACCGACCGGCCGATCGTGTTCGAGCCCTATGTCGACACCAGCACGGCCCCCAGCAAGACGTTGGGCGGCTTCATCCTGATCGACAAGATCACCAACGCCACGGTGGCCGCGGGCATGATCCACTTCGCACTTCGCCGAAGCCAGAACGTCCACTGGCAAGCCACCGACGTCGGCCGCGACAAGCACGCCAGCCTGAAGAACCAGACGGCGGCGGTGCTGTGGCTCACCGGGCTCTCGGGTGCTGGCAAGTCCACCATCGCCAATCTGGTGGAGCGCAAGCTGGTGCGCATGAACCGCCATACCTTCCTGCTCGACGGCGACAACGTCCGCCACGGGCTGAACAAGGACCTGGGCTTCACCGACGCCGATCGAATCGAGAACGTCCGCCGGGTCGGCGAGGTGGCCCGGCTGATGACCGACGCCGGCCTGATCGTCATCACCGCCTTCATCTCGCCCTTCCGCGCGGAACGCGAGATGGTGCGCCAGATGATGGCGCCTGGCGAGTTCATCGAGGTGCATGTCGACACCACCCTGGCCGAGGCCGAGCGTCGCGACGTGAAGGGTCTCTACGCCAAGGCGCGCAGCGGCCAGCTGAAGAACTTCACCGGAATCGACAGTCCCTACGAGGCCCCGGAGCACCCCGAGATCCACATCGACACCACCGCGATGAGCGCGGACCAAGCCGCCGAATTCATCATCGCCAAGCTGATCCCTTGACCCCGCAGGTCGCAAGGCGCGCGTCTGGAGCGGCCTTGCCCGGCGCCTGACCGCCCGATGGAGCACGCCTCTCGAGCATCGGCAGGCTAGCCCGACCGGTGGGAAGCGGCGGCTCTGCGGCGGTTCAGGTGGTGATACAAGGCGGCCGAGGCGGCGACCCCCGCCAGGAGGCACAGGCTGGGTCGGCCGGCTGTCGGGTCGCGCCAGTCGGCGGCGAAGAATGCGGCGACGATCACGAAGCCGATCATTGGCAGGAGCGGGAAGAGGGGCGAGCGAAAGCTGGTGACGCCTGTCAGGCGCCGTCGTCGGCCCACCAGGACCGAGGCCGCCACCAGGGTCGCGGTGAACACCTCGCCCGACAGCACGACCAGCAGGCCGCGCTCACCCACCAGACAGAGGAGGCCCGCCACCAGGACGAGGGCGAGGGAGGCCAGCCATGGAGAGCCGAAGCGGGAGTGCAATTCCGACGCCCAGGTGCTGAGCTGCCGGGGCCATGCGCGGTCCCGGCCGGTGGAGTAGAGAAACCGGCTGAAGGCCAGCATGGAAGCGATGATGTTGTTCAGGATGGCTGTGGCGACGACCAGAGAGGTGGCGTAGGCGACAGGCGGCCCGGCGGTCGCGGAGAGGTAGGCCGCGATGGGCGCCTCCGCGGCAAGGATGGAGTCGAGATGCGCCGCGCTGGTCGTAAGCCACACCAAGGGGGCGATGACGACCGCCGCCGCGATCACGCCCACCCAGGCCACCACGCCCCCGATACGGGTGGACGGTCCGCGCATGTCTTCGGCGAAGTAGATCGCCATCCCTGATCCGGCGCAGGCATAGGCGCCGGAGATCGTCGCCAGCAGGAGGGTCCAGCCCGGTGTGGGCGTCAGCTGGTGCAGCGGCCCCAGCATCACGGGATGGAGGAGCACCTCTCCCAGCCCGCGCACCGGATGCAGTGCGGCCGCCAGGGTCAGCACGAGCAGGACCAGAAGCTCGGCCGCCAGGAAGGCGCCCGTGACCCAGGCGCCGACACCTATGTTCAACATGCATATCAGGCCCGCCCCGCCAAGGGCCGTGAAGGCGAGAGCCAGCCTGGGCAGGCCGGGCGCGAGCACCCGAAGATAGTCGGCCAGTCCCAGGGCGGCGAACGCCAGGGTCGCCGGGGCCGTGATCAACCCGAGCGTAATGGCCACGAAGCCCGCGCCCGGACCGAGCACCTGGGTGATGCCGGGATAGACGCCGCCCGCCCGGGGGAAGGCCGCGCCCAGCTCGGCGTAGAGCAGCGAGGCCAGGACCACCACGCCGCCGCCGAGAAGCAGGGCCGCCGCCGCCCCGGTGCCGGCCAGGTGCAGCACCGCCGATCCGGTGATGTAGACCGACGCGGCCGGGGAAAGCCCGGAGAGGGTCAGCACCACCACCTGCTTGACGCTCAAGCTACGCCGAAGCGCCTGCGCCGCCACCGGCTTGTCCGCCTGCAAGGTGACGTCGGAAGTCATCGCGGCGAGGGCCCGCCCGACTTCATCCCGTCATGAGCCGCCATCAATCGTACCAGATCGGCTTGGCGGTGGGTCTGCGTCTTGGCGAAGACGCTCGAGAGCTGCGCCCGCGCCGTGTTGATGCTTATGCCATGGCGGATGGAGGCGTCACGCAGGGTCAGGCCATCATAGAGGGCTTCGGCCAGCCGCGCCTCGGCCGCCGTCAGGGTGAACAGCTCGGCGAGCTTGACACCGACAGGCGCCGAACCGCCGAGCGGATCGGCCACGCGCACCAGCACCGCCGGCCCTCTCGCGAACACCGACACGTCTTCCAGCCGCAGCGGTGCGGCCGTGACCTTGAGCGAAAGCCGCCTGCCTTTCACCTGCACGGACAGCGAGCCCGCGCTTCGCTGCTCCCAGTCGTTCGAGCCTGCGCGTGCGATCAGGTTCGCCAGCGGCTGCACCGAGGCGGTGTCGGCCGCACACAGGCGGCCCGCCAGGGAGACCAGGGCGTCGCCGGACGTGAGGAGACGTTCCGCCGCCCCGTTGGCGTGAAGGATGCGGGCGTCCTCGTGCACCAGGAACATGGCCGACGGGTGATCGTCGAGCGCCTCGGCCAACCCTGTCTTGAAGCCATGCAGGGACTGGAAGCGCTCGCTGAGCGCATAGGCGCGGATCAGGTGCGGATGCAGCCGCTCCATGGCGGCGACCTCGGGAGCCTCGAACCGCCCATATCTGAAGCCACGGCCGATGCTGATCGTGGCCAGATCCAGCCCGCGCAGTCCCAGGCGGATAGCCAGCCCCCACTCGACCGACAGGGGACGCAGGAAGTCGTTGTAGTATTCCGAACGCTCGAAGCTCTCGCGCGGCATCCAGTCCTCATCCAGCAGCACCCTGGGCTGCCATCCGGCGATGTAGGAGGAGGGGTCGGGGACCAGCTGAAAGGGGTTGATGCTCGAATAGTGGGCGAAGTAGAGGTCCACGGTCGACGTGTCGCCGTTGGCGATCTTGGCCGCACCCTTGCCGTCGACGATGTCCGTGCGCATCATCACACCGCCTTCGCCGCCGATCATGGACATGAGCCGTTGCATCACGTCGACCCACAGGGAGGGCTGGACAGCCGCACCGTAGATCAGGTCCAGGGTTTCCTCGGGTGACGCGGTACGTCTCAAGATGTTCTCGTCAGCTACACGTAAACCGAAGGCTGAACGGACGCTTACATGGAACCCGCCGGGCTGAAGCCCAGCTCAGACTTGACCCGATATCGAAAGGTGAGCAACCGGCTTGACGCTTGGACATAGTGCGTTTGCATGATTACTCCGCAAGTAAGGACACGCAAGGCGGGAAAGGTCCTCGACCTTCAAGCCGGCGCGCCGAGTGCAACCCGTTCCACCGCGTCTGCCTCCGCTGGGGCAGAGCAGCCCTGCGCCCGCAGGCACGGTCGGCGCTGATCCCTCGCGCCCTTCCTGGCGACAACCCGTGAGGGCGCGACCTTCGTCCGGGCGAGGCTGGAAACCGCCAGCGCCGGCATCCCAGCCGCCGGCCCAAGCCGCAGGATCTGTGCGCCAGCCGGGGGAGCAGAGTCTCCCCCCGTCCGACACTTCAGAGCGTGATGCTACCGAGCACGCAGGAGGCGGCGCCGTCGGTGAGGCCCACGGCGGTCACCGCGCCGCTGATTGGCCTCGCGACGCCCCTCCAACCGACCGCCGGCGTCTTCACCTCCGACATCGCCGCCATCACATCCTGGCGAGGATTCCCGACCGTGGCGCCGCCGACGATGCGGTCGGCCTGGTCGGTGAACACGATCTTGGCCAGAGGCCTGTGCTGCGTCTCGTTCCAGGCCCAGCCTTCGATCTCGGATCCGGGGTGAGCGCCCGTATGTTTTGCCGAGACGACGTCGATGACGCCCTTGCAGGTCACAGCGCCTGGGCTGACCTGCTTCACGTCCTTGCCCAGCATCGCGGTCGCCCAGGCGGGATAGGGAGGGGCAGGGCTGGTGGTCGAAGCCGCGCCCGAAGCACTTTGTCCGGTGTCCTCCGGCTTGCCGCTGCAGCCCACAAGCCCCGCCGCAAGCATGAGGCCAAGACCGATCCGCCAAGGGTTGAACTCGAACATGGGACAGCTCCAAGACCCGCCCGTCGGCAATGCAACGGGGGCGCGGAAGGGTCAAGGAGGTGAGTGTTTCGAGCCGGGTCGAGACCTTGTCGTGCAACCGCCTTGGCGGAGCGGCCTGTCTTCCGACGGCGGACGGTTCGGCGATCAGGCGTCCCGACCACACTTCGCGGCGATCCGCAGCGCCCGGCTTGCGCATCCTCATCGGCCTATTGAGTCGGCTCCCGCCTTCACGTATGTGTCCCCGCTCACGGCGGCGGGTTTGCCCGGCGCCGTCCTGTCCGAGAACTGCGGGATGCCCTACCAAGCGATTGGGCGGGTGTCTTAATCCAAACGGCCGCGGGGAGACGGGGAAGCAAGGTTGTACACGATCCGCGCATGCGCGGGCGGGGTCGGCCACACGCATCCTCGGGATAGGTCTATCCGCACGCGCGCTTCCCGCGAGGGGAGGGCGTGCGCGGCGTTTGCGGTCGTCGGATGGTCCGGCGGCTGAAGCTGCAAGTGCAACGGAGACCGTATGGACCGCGCACAGAAGGCCGAGTCGATCGAGGAGCTGAAGAGCGTCTTCGCGACCTCCGGCGCTGTCATCGTGACCCACTATCTGGGCCTCACCGTTGCGGAAATGACCGACCTGCGCATCCGCCTCCGCAAGGAGGGCGCGACGCTCAAGGTGGTCAAGAACCGCTTGGCCCAGAAGGCCATGGACGGTTCGGGCGGCGCGTCCGCGGACGCGCTGTTCAAGGGGCCAGTGGCGATCGCCTTCGCCAAGGACCCCGTGGCCGCCGCCAAGGTCGCCACCCAGTACGCCAAGGACAACGACAAGTTCACCGTCGTCGGCGCCGTGCTGGGGGCGAGCGTGCTGAACGCGGAGGGGGTGAAGTCGCTCGCGACCCTGCCCTCGCTGGATCAGCTACGCGGCACGCTCATCGGGCTGATCCAGGCGCCTGCGACCAAGGTCGCCGCCGTCCTGGCCGCGCCCGCGGGCCAGCTCGCCCGCGTTTTCAACGCCTATGCGACGAAGGACGACGCGAAGCCGGACGAAGCCGAAGCCGCCTAGGCCGCCTCATTTCCGCGGACCCGACTCAACCTCAAACCCATCCCAAGGAAGAACCCAATGGCCGACCTGTCCAAGATCGTCGAGGACCTGTCCTCCCTGACCGTGCTCGAAGCCGCCGAGCTATCCAAGCTGCTCGAAGAGAAGTGGGGCGTCAGCGCCGCTGCGCCGATGGCCTTCGCCGCTCCGGCGGCCGCTGGTGGCGGCGAAGCCGCCGCTCCGGTGGAAGAGCAGACCGAGTTCACCGTCATGCTGATGTCCGGCGGCGACAAGAAGATCAACGTCATCAAGGAAGTCCGCTCCATCCGCTCCGACCTCGGGCTGAAGGAAGCCAAGGACCTGGTGGAAGGCGCGCCGCTTCCGGTGAAGGAGAACATCTCCAAGCAGGACGCCGAAGAGATCAAGAAGAAGCTGGAAGACGCCGGCGCCAAGGTCGAGATCAAGTAAGACCGACCACGTCAGGTTCGACGTCTGCGAGCGGGCTCGGGGGGTGACCTCCGGGCCCGTTTCTACGTCAGAGACAGGGATTCATCACCGGCGTTCGCGGTATGGAGAGCAGATCGTCAATATCCTTCTGCAGCGTAGCTGATCTTGCCCGTTCAGCCGCATAAAATTTGCCAGCCTCGGAGCTGCAAAATCCCGGCGCCTTCGACTCTGCGACCGCCTGTGACTCCCACCGGCTTACGTAGCTCTGGTCGACATGGCCGTTACGCTTGATGAAGTCCTCTATCCGTTTGATGCCACGGTTTAAATCTGCTTTAAACGCGTCGTCTTGGCCGGGGAAGCAACGCTCACCGGCCGCCTGGGCAGTGAGATAGATGGTCCAGCTACAAAGGACCGCTCTGTGCTTCAGGTCATCTGGATTGGGCCTTTGCACTGGTTCGGGAACGATGGATTGCGCGGCGGCTGATGTGGACAGCGTCATGCCGGCCCAGGCAACCAAAAACGCCAGTCCAACACCCTTCCTGCATTTCAGCATCTCTTTTCCTCATGCCGCTGTGAGCGCACGATCCACGGCCTCGCGCTCTCGCCCGATCACCGTAAGGTAGGCGAGAAGCGTGGTATCGGAACCAACGCGGCCCTGCTCCAGGTCGCTGAGACGGGTGACATCGATATGATAGCGCTCGGCGAACGCGGTCTGCGTCAGGCCGGTCGCCGCGCGTACCCGTTTGGCCAACCGCGCTGCGCGCATCCGCAGCAGTTCTTCGTCTGTCAGCGGGGGGTTATCCGGATCGCTCTCGGCGGCCACGGTGATGTCCTCGTCCGTCATGGCGTCGAGCCTGGCCCACTCCTCGACCGACATGGTCTCGGGGTTCGTGGGATCATGCGTGTAGCAAACGATCGCCATAGCTGCGGCTCTCCTTCATGTTGGCGCGCCGGGCGGAAATGATCCGCACCACCTCGCCTCGTCCGACATATACCACAGCGATCAGCCGGCCTTCGATCGAGCCGATAGCCTTGCGGCGGCTTTCGCCATCTGCTTCCCGGCTGGCGTCGCTATCCTGATGGTTCGGATCGTCGAAAACGCGCGCCGCGAGGCTGAAGCCAACGCCATGCTTGGCGAGATTGCTCTGTGCCTTCGCGTTGTCCCACTCGAACTGCATGCCGGACGAGTGTGTCGGGCCGGTTCCGGAGAGTCGAGCGGGAGCGGACTGCAAAAAGTTCCCGCAAGCCTTCCCTCCGCCGCAAAAGCGGTTATATGTCGCCTCTTGCCGATTCCTTCATAATCGCGCTCCAGCGCCGAGGCTCGATCCGCCGCCCTCCGATCGAGCGAAGGCGCGTCTTCGCGTTCTGCGCGAAGGCCCAGCTAGCGTCCGTCAGGCCCGCAGGCCTGATCCGAGGGTGGACGCAGCACATATTCTCGGTGCGCCGTCACGCGCCTTGATATCAGATCCGCGCGGACTGACCCCCCGCGCCAGGGAGCACCATGGCTCAGCTTAATACCGACGCCCTGTCCTTCACGGGCAAGAAGCGCATCAGGAAGTCCTTCGGCCGCATCCCCGAGGCGGTGCAGATGCCCAACCTGATCGAGGTGCAGCGCTCCTCCTACGAGCAGTTCCTGCAGCGCGAGACCCGCGCGCCCGAGCGCCGGGACGAGGGCGTCGAGGCGGTGTTCAAGTCGGTTTTCCCGATCAAGGACTTCAACGAGCGCGCGGTGCTCGAATACGTCTCCTACGAGTTCGAGGACCCCAAGTACGACGTCGAGGAGTGCATCCAGCGCGACATGACGTTCGCCGCGCCGCTGAAGGTCAAGCTGCGCCTGATCGTGTTCGAGAACGACGAGGACACTGGCGCCCGCTCCGTCAAGGACATCAAGGAGCAGGATGTCTACATGGGCGACATCCCGCTGATGACGGAGAAGGGCACCTTCATCGTCAACGGCACCGAGCGGGTGATCGTCAGCCAGATGCACCGCTCGCCGGGCGTCTTCTTCGATCATGACAAGGGCAAGACCCACGCGTCGGGCAAGCTGCTGTTCGCCGCCCGAGTGATCCCTTACCGCGGCTCCTGGCTCGACTTCGAGTTCGACGCCAAGGACATCGTCTATGTCCGCATCGACCGCAGGCGCAAGCTGCCGGCCACCGCCTTCCTGATGGCGCTGGGCATGGACGGCGAGGAAATTCTGAAGACCTTCTACAAGGTCATCCCGTTCGAGAAGCGCGAGGCCGGCTGGGCCACGCCCTACAACCCGGAGCGCTGGAGGGGCGTGAAGCCCGACTTCGCCCTGGTGAACGCCGAGACGGGCGAGGAGATCGCGCCCGCCGGGGTCAAGATCAGCGCCCGCAACGCCAAGAAGTTCGCCGATAGCGGGGTCACGACCCTGCTGGTCGCGCCGGACGCCCTGATCGGCCGCTTCCTTGCCGCGGACGCGGTGAACATGGAAACTGGCGAGATCTACGCCGAGGCCGGCGACGAGCTGGACGCAGTGGCCATCCAGGCGTTGGAGGACCAGGGCTTCTCCACCATCGAGGTGCTGGACATCGACCACGTCACGGTCGGCGCTTACATGCGCAACACCATCCGGGTGGATAAGAGCAGCAACCGTGAGGACGCGCTGTTCGACATCTACCGCGTCATGCGCCCGGGCGAGCCGCCGACGGTGGAGGCCGCGGAGAACATGTTCCGCGGGCTGTTCTTCGACGCCGAGCGCTACGACCTGTCGGCCGTCGGTCGCGTGAAGATGAACATGCGGCTGGAGGACGACGTCTCCGACGAGATCCGGGTGCTGCGCAAGGAAGACGTGCTGGCGGTGCTGAAGCTGCTGGTCGGCCTGCGCGACGGCCGCGGCGAGATCGACGACATCGACAACCTGGGCAACCGCCGGGTCCGTTCGGTGGGCGAGCTGCTGGAGAACCAGTACCGCGTCGGCCTGCTCCGCATGGAGCGGGCGATCAAGGAGCGCATGTCCTCGGTCGATATCGACACGGTCATGCCGCACGACCTGATCAACGCCAAGCCGGCGGCGGCCGCGGTGCGGGAGTTCTTCGGCTCCTCCCAGCTCAGCCAGTTCATGGACCAGACCAATCCGCTGTCGGAGATCACCCACAAGCGCCGCCTCTCGGCGCTCGGCCCGGGCGGCCTGACGCGGGAGCGGGCGGGCTTCGAGGTGCGCGACGTGCACCCCACCCACTACGGCCGCATCTGCCCGATCGAGACGCCGGAAGGGCCCAATATCGGCCTGATCAACAGCCTCGCCACCCACGCCCGGGTGAACAAGTACGGCTTCATCGAGAGCCCCTACCGCCGCGTGAACAACGGCTCGCCCGACGGCGAGGTCGTCTACATGTCGGCCATGGAGGAGTCCAAGCACACCATCGGCCAAGCCAACCTGAAGGTCGACGGCCAGGGCAAGGTGACTGACGAGCTGGTGCAGGTCCGCATCAACGGGGACGTCACCGTCGCCCCGTCCGATCAGGTCGACTACATGGACGTGTCGGCCAAGCAGGTGGTGTCGGTGGCCGCGGCCCTGATCCCGTTCCTCGAGAACGACGACGCCAACCGCGCGCTGATGGGCTCCAACATGCAGCGCCAGGCGGTGCCGCTGGTGAAGTCCGACGCGCCGCTGGTCGGCACGGGCATGGAGGGCGTGGTGGCCCGCGACAGCGGCGCCACCGTGATCGCCCGCCGCACGGGCGTCGTGGAGCAGATGGACGGCAACCGCATCGTGGTGCGCGCGACCGAGGAGACCGATCCGGCCAAGCCCGGCGTCGACATCTTCCGCCTGTCGAAGTTCCAGCGCTCCAACCAGAACACCTGCATCAACCAGCGCCCGCTGGTGAAGGTGGGCGACAAGGTGAATCCCGGCGACATCATCGCCGACGGCCCCTCCACCGACTTGGGCGAGCTGGCGCTGGGGCGCAATGCGCTGGTCGCCTTCATGCCCTGGAACGGCTACAACTTTGAAGACAGCATCCTGATCTCCGAGCGGATCGTGTCGGACGACGTCTTCACCTCGATCCACATCGAGGAGTTCGAGGTCGCGGCCCGCGACACCAAGCTCGGCCCCGAGGAGATCACCCGCGACATCCCCAACGTCGGCGAGGAGGCGCTCCGCAACCTCGACGAGGCCGGGATCGTGGCCATCGGCGCGGAAGTGCAGCCGGGCGACATCCTGGTCGGCAAGGTGACGCCCAAGGGCGAGAGCCCGATGACGCCGGAGGAGAAGCTGCTCCGCGCCATCTTCGGCGAGAAGGCGTCCGACGTTCGCGACACCTCGCTCCGTCTGCCGCCGGGCGTCACCGGCACCATCGTGGAGGTGCGCGTCTTCAACCGCCACGGGGTGGACAAGGATGAGCGGGCCATGGCCATCGAGCGGTCGGAGATCGACCGCCTCGGCAAGGACCGCGACGACGAGTTCGCCATCCTGAACAGGAACATGCAGGCGCGCCTGCGCGAGCTGTTCGTGGGCAAGGTCGCCGTCTCCGGGCCCAAGGGCCTTGGCCGCGGCGAGATCACGACCGAGAAGCTGGGCGAGGTCGCTCCCGGCCTCTGGTGGCAGATCGCGCTCGAGGACGAGCCGGCCATGGGCGAGCTGGAGGCGCTGCGCCGCCAGTTCGACGAGGCCCGCAAGCGCCTGGACCGCCGCTTCGAGGACAAGGTCGACAAGCTGCAGCGGGGCGACGAACTGCCCCCTGGCGTGATGAAGATGGTCAAGGTCTTCGTCGCGGTGAAGCGCAAGCTCCAGCCCGGCGACAAGATGGCCGGCCGCCACGGCAACAAGGGCGTGATCTCAAGGATCCTCCCCATCGAGGACATGCCCTTCCTGGAGGACGGCACCCACGTGGACGTGGTGCTCAATCCGCTCGGTGTGCCGTCGCGCATGAACGTCGGCCAGATCTTCGAGACGCACCTGGGCTGGGCCTCGGCCGGGCTTGGCAAGCAGATCACCAAGCTGCTCGACGCCTGGCAGGACGGCGGCCAACGCGCAGCGTTGGTCGAGAAGCTGTCGGACATCTACGGCCCCGACATCCCGCTCCCCGACGATGAAGGCGAGCTGGTCGAGCTGGCCCGCAACCTCGGCAAGGGCGTGCCGATGGCCACCCCCGTGTTCGACGGGGCGCATATCGGCGACATCGAGGACCTGCTGGAGAAGGCGGGCCTGTCTCGCACCGGCCAGAGCCAGCTCTATGACGGCCAGACCGGCGAGGCGTTCAAGCGCCCCGTCACCGTGGGCTACATCTACATGCTGAAGCTTCACCACCTGGTGGACGACAAGATCCACGCTCGCTCCATCGGCCCCTACTCCCTGGTCACCCAGCAGCCCCTGGGCGGCAAGGCGCAGTTCGGCGGCCAGCGCTTCGGGGAGATGGAGGTGTGGGCGCTCGAAGCCTACGGCGCCGCCTACACCCTGCAGGAGATGCTGACGGTGAAGTCCGACGACGTGGCTGGCCGCACCAAGGTCTACGAGGCGATCGTCCGCGGCGACGACAGCTTCGAAGCGGGCATCCCCGAGAGCTTCAACGTGCTCGTCAAGGAGATGCGCTCGCTTGGCCTGAACGTGGAGCTGGAGAACAGCTGACCGCTCTTGATCTCCCCCTAAAGGGTGGAGGGGACCAGACGAAGTCTGGTGAGGGGGCGCTGGCCCCCTCCACCACGCTTTGCGCGGTCCCCCTCCCCCAATGGGGGAGGATCGAAGGCGGCTCACCTCCTCAAGCCCACATCCCTTTTCACGGCCTTGACGCCCAACGGCGCTAGGCCCGCAGACGAACTGGAAGCACAATGAACCAGGAAGTCCTCAATATCTTCAACCCGGTGGTCGCGGCCCCGACCTTCGACCAGATCCGCATCTCCCTGGCCTCGCCGGAGAAGATCCGCTCCTGGTCGTTCGGCGAGATCAAGAAGCCGGAGACCATCAACTACCGGACGTTTAAGCCGGAGCGTGACGGGCTGTTCTGCGCCCGTATCTTCGGGCCGACCAAGGACTACGAGTGCCTGTGCGGCAAGTACAAGCGCATGAAGTACAAGGGCATCATCTGCGAGAAGTGCGGCGTGGAGGTGACCTTGGCCCGCGTGCGGCGCGAGCGGATGGGCCATATCGAACTGGCCTCGCCAGTCGCCCACATCTGGTTCCTGAAGAGCCTGCCGAGCCGCATCGCCCTGATGCTCGACATGCCGCTGAAGGACATCGAGCGGGTCCTCTACTTCGAGAACTACATCGTCACCGAGCCGGGCCTCACGCCTCTGAAGCAGCACCAGCTGCTCTCGGAAGACGACTTCATGCGCTACCAGGACGAGTTCGGCGACGACAGCTTCACCGCCGAGATCGGCGCCGAGGCCGTGCGCAACCTGCTCATGGCGATCGATCTGGAGAAGGACGCCGAGCGCCACCGCGGCGAACTGGCCGACAGCCCCAGTGAGATGAAGGCCAAGAAGGCCTCCAAGCGACTGAAGATCCTCGAGGCCTTCATGGAGTCCGGCAACAAGCCGGAGTGGATGATCCTGACCGTCGTGCCGGTGATCCCGCCGGAGCTGCGCCCGCTGGTTCCCCTCGACGGTGGCCGCTTCGCCACGTCGGACCTGAACGACCTCTACCGCCGGGTGATCAACCGCAACAACCGCCTCAAGCGCCTGATCGAGCTCCGCGCGCCCGACATCATCATCCGCAACGAGAAGCGGATGCTGCAGGAGGCGGTGGACGCCCTGTTCGACAACGGCCGTCGCGGCCGGGTCATCACTGGCGCCAACAAGCGGCCGCTGAAGTCGCTGGCCGACATGCTGAAGGGCAAGCAGGGGCGCTTCCGCCAGAACCTGCTCGGCAAGCGCGTGGACTATTCCGGCCGCTCGGTCATCACCGTCGGCCCGGACCTGAAGCTGCACGAGTGCGGCCTGCCGAAGAAGATGGCGTTGGAGCTGTTCAAGCCGTTCATCTATGCGCGGCTGGACGCCAAAGGGCTGTCCGGCACCGTCAAGCAGTCCAAGCGCATGGTCGAGCGCGAGCAGGGCCAGGTCTGGGACGTGCTGGAGGAGGTGATCCGGGAACATCCGGTGATGCTGAACCGCGCGCCGACGCTGCACCGCCTGGGCATCCAGGCCTTCGAGCCCAAGCTGATCGAGGGCAAGGCCATCCAGCTGCACCCGCTGGTCTGCGCCGCCTTCAACGCCGACTTCGACGGCGACCAGATGGCCGTGCACGTGCCGCTGTCGCTCGAAGCCCAGTTGGAAGCGCGCGTGCTGATGATGTCCACCAACAACATCCTCAGCCCCGCCAATGGCCGCCCGATCATCGTGCCGTCGCAGGATATCGTGCTGGGTCTCTACTACCTGTCGCTGGCGCGTGAGAACGAGCCGGGCCAGGGCAAGCTGATGGCGAACCTGGGTGAGATCGATGCGGCGCTCGATGCCGGCGTGGTCACCCTGCACACCAAGATCAAGGCGCGCTTCCAGGAGATGAACCCGGAGGGCAAGCTGGTCACCAAGGTGATCGACACCACGCCGGGCCGGATGAAGCTGGCGGCGCTCCTGCCGCATCACCCCCAGATCGGCCACCGCCTGGTCGCCAAACCCATGACCAAGAAGGAGATCGGCAACCTGATCGACGCCGTCTATCGCCACACCGGCCAGAAGGCGACGGTCATCTTCGCCGACCAGGTCATGGGGCTGGGCTTCCGCGAGGCGGCCAAGGCCGGCATCAGCTTCGGCAAGGACGACATCGTCATCCCCGCCAAGAAGAAGCAGCTGGTGCAGGACACCCGCGACCTCGCCAAGGAATACGAGCAGCAGTACGCCGACGGCCTGATCACCCGCGGCGAGAAGTACAACAAGGTCGTCGACGCCTGGGCCAAGGCCACCGACAAGGTCGCCGACGAGATGATGGGCGAGATCAGCCAGGCCCCGACCGACGCCAACGGCCGGGAGCTGGAGATCAACTCCATCTACATGATGGCCCATTCCGGCGCCCGGGGCTCCCAGGCCCAGATGAAGCAGCTCGGCGGTATGCGCGGCCTGATGGCCAAGCCGTCGGGCGAGATCATCGAGACGCCGATCATCTCCAACTTCAAGGAAGGCCTGACCGTGCTGGAGTACTTCAACTCCACCCACGGCGCCCGCAAGGGCCTGGCCGACACCGCCCTGAAGACGGCGAACTCGGGCTATCTGACCCGTCGCCTGGTGGACGTGGCGCAGGACTGCATCATCACCGAGGAGGACTGCGGCACCACCCGCGGCATCACCATCCGCGCGGTGGTGGAGGGCGGCGACGTGCTGGTCTCGCTGGGCCAGCGCGTGCTGGGCCGTTCCGCGGCCGAGGACGTGAAGGACCCGAACGGGGAGCTGGTCTGCCCGGCGGACACCTATTTCGACGAGGTGATGATCGACAAGGTCGAGCGCGCCGGCGTGCAGTCGATCAAGGTCCGCTCGGTCCTGACCTGCGAGGCCGAGATCGGGGCCTGCGGCGCCTGCTACGGTCGCGACCTGGCGCGGGGCACACGGGTGAACATCGGCGAGGCGGTCGGCGTCATCGCCGCCCAGTCCATTGGCGAGCCCGGCACCCAGCTGACCATGCGCACCTTCCACATCGGCGGCACCGCCCAGGTGGCCGAGCAGTCCTTCTTCGAGGCCACTAACGAAGGCACGATCAAGTTCGCCATGGGCTCCACGGTGCGGGGCGTCGCCGGCGATCTGATCGCCATGAACCGCAACATGCAAGTGGTGGTCCAGGTCGACGGCAAGGACCGTGAATCCTACAAGGTCCCCTATGGCGCCAGGTTGAAAGTGGCCGAGGGGGATGTCGTCAAGCGCGGCCAGCGCCTGGCGGACTGGGACCCCTACACCACCCCGATCATCACCGAGGTGGGCGGCAAGGTGCGCACCGAAGACCTGGTGGACGGCTTCTCCATCCGCGAGGAGACGGACGAGGCGACCGGCATCGCCAACCGCGTGGTGGCCGACTGGCGGGCGAGCCCGCGGGGCTCCGACCTGCGTCCGGCCATGAGCGTGGTGGACGCCGACGGGGCCTATATGAAGCTCGCCAACGGCGGCGATGCCCGCTACCTGCTGCCCGCAGGCGCCGTGCTCTCCGTCGGCGACGGCGACGAGGTGAAGCCCGGCGACGTCATGGCCCGCCTGCCCACGGAGTCAGCCAAGACCCGCGACATCACCGGCGGCCTGCCGCGGGTGGCGGAGCTGTTCGAGGCGAGGCGTCCCAAGGACTGCGCCATCATCGCCGAGATGAGCGGCAAAGTGGAATTCGGCAAGGACTACAAGAACAAGCGCCGCATCAAGATCACTCCGGAAGACGGTGATACGGTCGAGTTCCTGATCCCCAAGGGCAAGCACATCTCGGTGCACGACGGCGACTTCGTCACCCGTGGCGAATACATCATCGACGGCAACCCGGATCCGCACGACATCCTGCGCATCCTGGGCATCGAGGCGCTGGCCGAGTATCTGGTCAACGAGATCCAGGAGGTCTACCGCCTGCAGGGCGTGCCGATCAACGACAAGCATATCGAAGTGATCGTGCGCCAGATGCTGCAGAAGGTCGAGATCATGGAGCCGGGCGATACGGGGCTCATCAAGTCCGACCACCTGGACAAGACCGAGGTCGACGTCGAGAACGCCAAGGCCGAGAAGCGTGGGGGCCGTCCGGCCGTCACCCAGCCGGTCCTGCTCGGCATCACCAAGGCCTCGCTGCAGACCAAGTCCTTCATCTCTGCGGCCTCTT
Source organism: Caulobacter sp. S45 (assembly GCF_903642205.1). Classification (GTDB taxonomy): domain Bacteria; phylum Pseudomonadota; class Alphaproteobacteria; order Caulobacterales; family Caulobacteraceae; genus CAHJWH01. Next base: position 49,563 of record NZ_CAHJWH010000005.1, read on the forward strand.
TCCAGGAGACCACCCGCGTGCTCACCGACGCCTCGGTCAACGGCAAGGTGGATACGCTGGAGGGCCTGAAGGAGAACGTGATCGTCGGCCGCCTGATCCCGGCGGGCACCGGCTCCTATCTCCGCGGCCTCCAGCGCATCGCCGCCCAGCGCGACGAGCAGCTCACCGCCCAGCGCGAGGAGGCCCTGGAAGCCTTCCCGGCCGAGCTGGAGTTCTCGCCGAGCGACGAGGCCGTGCCGGCGGAGTGATCGGCGGGCGACATCGTTAAATGGACGGCCCGGGAGAGCGATCTCCCGGGCCGTTTTTCATCTCCCCCTGCGCAGCGGGGGGAGGGGACCAGGCGAAGCCTGGTGAGGGGGGCTCGCTGGCCGCCACGGCGGAGATGGCGCCGCTCGGTCAGCTCCCTCCACCACGCTATGCGTGGTCCCCCTTCCCCGCTAGGCGGGGGAGGAACACGGCACTCCCTCAGTACGGCTCGTCCTCCGGATGCTTGCTGGTCATGTTGATGCAGCCGCGCTCGAGGTTCGAGCCCGGCCCGGTGCAGGGCACGAACAGGTCCTTCATCGGCCCTGTGCGGTCGGCGCGCCGGCGCTCCTGCGCCTCGGCCGCCGCGATGAAGCTGGCGATCCGGTCGGCCGGGATGCCGATGCTGCGCGCCTCCTGCCCGATGCGGCGATCGCAGGCGCTGCGCTCCTGCTCGTCCAACGCGACATAGTCTGCGTGTGAACATCCCACCGTGGCTCGCAGGAACTTGCGGACGCCGTCTTCGCCCTCGTCCTCCCCCTGTACCGCCCAACGACCACGGCTTTGCTGCCCGCTCCTTTGCGCCGTGCCCAAGCTGGCGGCGGCTGCGGGAATGGAAGCCGAGGCATGGGAAGGCGGCGCGGCGGGTGCAGTCGGCGCGCGCGGCGGAGTGGGCCTCGCGACCTGAACAGTTGGCGGCGCGGTCTGCGCAGGCCGTGGACGCGGCGACGTCTCCTTCGTCCAGCCCGGGGGTGCGGCGGCAGGCGGCTTCGGACGCGATGG